>DATLPP010000200.1:0-9405 GCA_035535615.1 Candidatus Udaeobacter sp. | reverse complement strand
GAGGTAGACCTGAGAAGAGCCGCCCACTCCGAGCGGCTCCTCGATCTTGTACCGACCCTGTAGAACCCGCTCCATTCCCAACTCCGTTGCTCTCGCTGGCGCGCCGACTATAACGCCGACACTTCGCGTTGCGACATGTGTGAGCGGGTTCGACATGATTCCGCCTCCGCCCCGACTCCCCAGCCGTTACGTGAAACGGGATGCGCGAAGACGCGTTCCTATCCGCGACCGAACGGATACCGGAAATAGGAGCGTTACGGAGTTTTTGTCGTCGTCCTGTTGGTCGTTGTCTTCGCCGGCGCCTTGCGATCGACGAACGTCGCGATCTCCGCGGCCACCTTGGTCTTGAGCGTGGCGGCCTGTTCCGCGGTGAGCTTGTTGCTCGCGACCGCTTTGTCGATGTTCGCGTTGGCGGCCGTCGTGAGCGTGAGAACGAGGCCGTCGCGGGTCTTGCCCTTGTCGGCCGCGATGTCGCCGAGGCTCTTTCCATTGCGCATCGCCGTCGTGACGTCCTGAAGCGTGACGCCGCCGAGGTAGTCGCGCGCCGCCTGGAGCATGTCACCGAGGAACGCCTTCACGTTCGGCACGACCGCCCGGGGCGCGACCGCGGGCTTCGTCGGCCACGTGCGATCGACGAAGGTGTTGATCTCGGCCGCGAGTCCGTCCCGCAGCTTCTTGGCCTGATCGTCGGTGATCTTCTTGTCGGTGAGGGCTTTCGTGATGTCGTCATTCGCGGCGACGGAAAGGTCGGTCACGAGTCCTGCCTTGCTCTTGTTCGCCGTGGTGTCGGCGATCTTGCCGAGACTCGTTCCGGGAAGCTTCGTGACGAGGTCCTTCTGCGCGAGCCCGAGGTACTTCGCCGACTCGCCGAGGAAGTCGCGGACGACCTTCGCGGTACGCACCTGCTTCGCGGTCGCGTCCTTCGCGGCAGCGACGATCGCGTCTTCCTGCTGCTGCGTGATGACGCCCTTCTGCACGAGACCGTCAAGGAGCTGCTTGAGCCTGTCGCCTGTCTTGTCCTCGCCCATCACGGCCGAGGCCGCCGGGGCAACAGCTGAGACGACGCTCGCCGAGGCATCCGGACCGAACGCGCCGAGGGCCGCCGCGCCGAAGAGACCGATGCTTCCGACGCCCAGCGCGCCCGCCAACATGAGCTTGTGCCGCATGTTCTTCACTTGCCTCGTGCCCCCTTGTTGCGTTCTCGTCCTGGCTACCACCTGTCTAACGCATCCGTTTCCCAAAGCGTGTCGTCCGGCGGGCAGAGCGCCAGATCCTTACACGCCGCTAACATCCTTCCTAGTCCGTGCGCATTACGTTCGCGGCCGCCGAGGTCGCTCCCTACGCCAAGGTCGGCGGCCTCGCCGATGTCGCGGGCTCCCTGCCGCAGGCCCTTGCCTCGCTGGGGCACGACGTCAGCGTGTACATGCCGTATCACCGGTCGGTCGACGCACAGAAGTTCGGAATCCCGACATCCGGCGCGCGGACACACTCAATCCCCTACGGCGCGGCGCGCGCCCGCATCGAGTACCCCGAGATCACGAGCGATGGCGTGCGGACCGTATTCGTACGCAGCGTTCGCATCGGGCGCGACAAGGTCTACGGGTACGACGACGACGCGAGGCGCTACGCACTCTTCTGCCGTGCCGTCCTTGAAGACCTCATCGCCGATCCGCCGGACGTCGTGCACGCGCACGACTGGCATGCCGCGCTTCTCGTCCCGCTCGCGGCACGCGCGCGCCAGCTGCGGCGTGCGGCGACGGTATTCACGATCCACAACCTCGCGTACCAGGGACGGACGAGCGCGGACGTGCTCAAGCTCGTCGGTCTCCCGCGGGCGCGCCTTCCGATCGAGGACAAGGGCGAAGCGAATCCGATGGCGCGAGCGATCGCGACGGCGGACATCGTCTCGACCGTGAGCGAACGGTACGCCGAGGAGATCCTCACACCCGAGTTCGGCGAGCGCCTGGAGGGCCTCCTCCGCGAGCGCCGAAGCGATCTTTGGGGCATCACCAACGGCATCGACACGAAGTTCTTTGATCCAGCGCACGACCCCCAAATCTCAGCCCGTTTCGACGCGGACGACCAGAACGGGAAGGCGGTCGACAAGGCCGCGCTTCAGAAGGAGACCGGGCTCGCCGTAGACGCGGCGGCTCCGATCTTCGGCGTCATCGGCCGGCTCGTCGAGCAAAAGGGGGTTGACCTTCTCACCGCAGTCGCGCCGTGGCTTCTCGAGAAAGGCGGCCAGCTCGTCGTCCTCGGCAGCGGCGATCCTGTATACGAGCAGAAGTGGCGAGACCTCGCCGCGAAGAACAAGGGACGCCTCGCGCTGACACTCGGTTTCGACGCAGCCCTGGCCCAGCGGATCTATGCCGGAGCAGATCTCTTCCTCATGCCCTCGCGGTTCGAGCCCTGCGGTCTCGGTCAGCTCATCTCGCTCCGCTACGGAACTATCCCGGTCGTGCGCGCGGTCGGCGGGCTCGCCACCACGGTCCGCGACGTGGACTCGGATCCGAAGGGCAACGGCTTTTCCTTCACGAAGTACGAGGCGGCCGCGTTCTCGGATGCCATCGGGCGTGCGCTGCACCGGTACAAGGCCGGTGGGGATCCGTGGCGGCAGCTACGAACGCGCGCGATGCGCCAGGATCATTCATGGACGGCATCGGCGAAGAGGTACGTCGAGATGTACGCCGCGGCCGCCAAGGCCAGGCGCGCCGCATGAGGACGGACACGCGGCCGTCGATCGCCGAGCTCGAGGAGCGGATCGCCGCGCTTCCTCCTGAAGCGCGCGCGGCCGCCGAGCGGATCTTCGCGGTGTCGTCCACCATCGGGCGACTCGATCCGCCCGCCGAGATGCGTGACTGGATCACGAAGCAGTTCGGTTCCGTTGACGCCGTGACCAACCAGAAGATCGTCCGCGTCACCAACCTGGTGATGCTCGAGGGCGCGCTCTTCAACGACCTTCGCTCGCGCCGCCCCCTCGAAGTGAAAGGAGCGGACGAGGTCCGCGAGACGATCGAGCGCTCCCGCAACGATCCGTTCTGCCATCCGGAGACCGGGACGCCGGCGGACACCTTCGGGCGCGTACGCGGGGAACACGGCATCACGGCGTCGAACGTGGCGAAGTACGACGGATATCACGGCGTTCTGGTGTTCGACGAGCACGACCCGCTCGCGCCGATGGACGCGGAGATCATTCGCGATCGCCTCCTCACAGCTCGTCGCTGGGCGCTCGCGGCGAACGAGGAGGATCCGAGCTCGAAGTACTACTTCCTGATCTGGAACTGCCTGTGGCGCGCCGGCGGCTCGATCGTCCACGGTCACATGCAGATGACCACGACGCGCGGCATGCATTACCCGCGTGTCGAGATGCTGCGCCGTCGCTCACTGGAATACGACGAGCAGTACGGGCGCGACTACTTCGACGACCTCTGGCTCGTGCATGACGCTCTCGGTCTCGGGCACGAGCGCGACGGCGCGCGCGTTTTCGCGTCGCTCTCTCCCATCAAAGAGAGCGAGGTCATGATTCTTGGCCGCCCCGGTGAGGATGAGACATCCCTCGCTGCGGGGATCGCTGGTGTCATTTCGGCATATCGGAAACAGGGTGTCGTCGCCTACAACCTCGCGCTCTTGCTCCCGCCGCTGGGCGCCGACGGCAACGATTGGCGCCGTTTCCCCCCGCACGCCCGCCTCGTAGACCGTGGCGACCCGGCAAACAGGACGAGCGACATCGGTGGCATGGAGCTGTACGCCGCGAGCGTCGTGGCAGCCGATCCCTTCCGTTTGGCCGAGGCGCTTCGCGTCTAGAAGGAATCAGAGCCCTTCGCGCTATTGACGCTCGCTTTGTCCCTTGCTTAGTGTGCGACAAAGTGGCCGAACACTCATTCGTTTCTCGGCGTGACAACACCTTCCGCGAGTACCCGCCCGCGTCCGCTCAGCTTGCGATGATCATCCCCTTCTACGGCGAGCTGACGGTGTGGATCCGGAAAGCCGACGCCGCTGGTTGGCACTTTCCGACGAGTGGACGGAAGGCCGGCGAGACGATCCTCGAAGTCGCCAAGCGCGAGCTCTGGGACTCGGCGCGGATCGTTCCGCCCCGTTTGGACCTGCTCGGCGCCATCCGCTACCAGACGCCGAAGAGCACGACGGCGTATGTCTATATGTGCGAGGTCAGCCACCTCTCGTGGTGGTACGACGCCCCGGAGAAGGACAAGGTCGCGGAGATCGGCGTATTCCGCACGCTGCCCGCGCCGCTAGCCTCCGAGTCCGTCGAGGTGGTGCTCGAGGCCGCCCTTCGAGCTCGCCGCACGGGCCTCCGTTAGCAACGAATAGGTAACGCCGCCGAGCGAACCGCGTTAGCGATTGCCAGTGGCACCGCATTTGCGTCCCGACTCAACCCGATGATCGACAAAGAATCCGAACGGACCGTCAGCGGCTGGCTGCGCCTTGGTGACCGGCTGACCGGAAGAAAGCCTGTCGAAGGGCGGTGCGACCGCTGCGGCGGAACGGGCTATCTCAGTGAGGTCGATAAACAGCGCATCTGCGCGGGGTGCTATCTCGAGGGCGACGGGGTCGCGTCCTAGCGGAAGAGTCGCGCCACCGCGCGCACCAGATCGTCGCCGCTGAGTCCGTCGCCGTAGAAGTCCTCGCCGACCCGCACCTCGAAGTGAAGGTGGGGCCCGCCCTGCGGATAGCCTGAGCTTCCAACCTGGCCGATCAGCGCACCGGCTTCGATCCTCTGCCCGACGACGAGCGGTTCGACAGCGAAGAGATGCGCGTAGCGGGTGACCACACCTTTGCCGTGGTCGATCCACACCTGGCGTCCGCGTATTCGGTCGAGTGTCGCCGCGGGCGTGTACCCGAGCGTGAGTGCCTCATAGAGCGCGATGTCCTGCTGCTCCCGGTTCCAATCAAGGAAGCTCGAATCGACGCGCACCACGGTCCCGCTCGCCGCGGCGAGGACCGGAGTTTCGGTCGGGGCGGGGAAGTCGATCCCTTCGTGGATGCCGCCGCGATAGTCGCGCGGCGCACCGGGGAGAAGCTCGAGATCCTCGGGGATCGCGCCGCCCTCGATCGGCAACGCGAACATGCCCCAGAGCCGCATGTAGGTCCGCGCTCCGCGCTCGCCGACGTCTGGCGGGGTCGCCGCGACCGCGGGCATCGGGGTATAGCGCGGCGCATTAGCCGGGGCGGCCGGGAGTGGCCCGGACCCTGACGTTGTTGACACGGCGACCACACCGAACAGGAGCACACAGAGGATTGCGAGGATGATTCGCACGGCGATCTACGGTACCGCCGGAACCGTGCCAACCCAGCGCAATGGGGTTTCATCGAACCTATACTTCGGACAGCGCCACCACCTTTAACGACCGGTCCTGTGAGGCCGGGAAGGAGCGCCAGACGACCACGCTGCTTTCACGCGACGACGTCCGCCGCGCCATCACGCGAATCGCGCACGAGATCGTGGAGCGCGACCGTGATCTTTCCGCTCTCGCAATCGTTGGTATCCGCGCGCGTGGCGACGCGCTCGCAGCACGCATCCAGGGAGCGATCCGCGCGAATGAGGGCGTGGACGTCCCGCTCGGCGCTATCGACATCACTCTCTATCGCGACGATCTGACGCGCATCGGCTACGCGCCGATCGTCCGCGAGTCCGAGATCCCGTTCTCGGTCGACGGCCGCGTGGTCGTGCTCGTCGACGATGTTCTCTTCACCGGCCGCACAATCCGCGCCGCGATGGACGCGCTCGTCGACTACGGGCGTCCGCAGGCAATACGTCTCGCGGTCCTCGTCGATCGCGGACACCGCGAGCTTCCGATCCGGGCCGACTTCGTCGGGAAGAACGTACCGACGGCCGCGGGCGACGATGTCCGCGTGCACCTCGCAGAGGTGGATGGCCGCGACGAGGTCGAGGTCGTCGCGAAGGTGCCCGCATGAAATGGAGCCGACGCCACGTTCTCGACACCGACGACTGGTCGCGTGACGAGATCGAGACCGTCCTCGATCAGACGCGAGCCATGATCGAGATTCTTCAGCGCCCGATCCGTCGCGCCCCACCGCTGCGTGGACGCACGGTCATCCTTTTCTTCGCCGAGGCGTCCACGCGCACGCGCGTCTCGTTCGAGCTCGCGGCGAAAGCGCTATCGGCGGATGTGACGAACATCACGGCGAGCGGATCGTCCGTCGAGAAGGGCGAGTCGCTCTACGACACCGTTCGCACCCTGCAGGCACTCGGCGGGGACGTGGTCGTGATGCGCCATGCCTCATCGGGTGCCCCGTACTTCGTCGCCGAACGGACCGACGCCGCGGTGATCAACGCCGGCGACGGTTGGCACGCCCACCCGACGCAGGGCCTCCTCGACGCGTACACGCTGCGCGATGCGCTCGGCGATCTCAACGGGAAGCGCATCGTCATCGTCGGCGACGTGCTGCATAGTCGCGTGGCTCGCTCGGACATGAACACGCTTCTACCGCTCGGCGCTCGCGTCACGCTTTCCGGCCCGCCGACCCTGATCCCGACCGCTTGGCGCTGCGGCCAGCTCCCGCCTGGCGTGACGTACGAGTCGGACCTGGACAAGGCGCTCGACGGAGCGGACGCCGTGATCGCGCTGCGCCTCCAGCGCGAGCGTCAAGAGTCGGGACTCCTGCCGTCCCTCCGCGAGTACTCGCGGGTGTGGGGTCTGACCGCTGACCGGGTCGGGCGCATGCGACCGGGCGCTCCGGTCATGCACCCCGGTCCCATGAACGAGGGGGTCGAGATAGACGCGGCTGTCGCGCATGGAAGCCGCTCGGTGATCGAGAAGCAGGTGACGAACGGGGTGGCCGTCCGGATGGCGCTCCTGTATCTCCTCGCGGCAACGCAACCCCTGGAGGAGCGGCCGTGAGCCTCGATCGGCGCGCGCTGGAAGCAAAGGGCTATCTCGTGGTGCCTGGGTTCGTCGACCTTCACGCGCATCTGCGCGAGCCCGGGTTCGAGGATTCGGAGACGATCGCGACGGGAGCGAAGGCCGCGCTGCGTGGCGGGTTCACCACGGTGTGCGCGATGCCGAATACCGAGCCGGCGATCGATTCGCCGGGTCTGGTCGCCGAGCTGATCGCTCGGGGACGGTCGGCCGACGCCGCGCGCGTGCTCCCGATCGCAGCGATCACCCGTGGCCGGAAAGGACGCGAGCTCGCCGACCTCGTCGAGCTCGCTGCGGCCGGCGCGGTCGCGTTCTCGGATGACGGATCGCCGGTGGAGGACGCTCGCCTCTTCCGGAGCGCGCTCGAGTACGCACGCGTCACCGGCCGCCCCGTGATCGAGCATCCGCAGGATCTCGCACTCTCCGCGAAGGGCGTCATGCACGAAGGCGCGGTCTCCGCGCGGCTCGGTCTTCCCGGGATGCCCGCGGCGGCGGAGGAGACCGCGGTCGCGCGCGATATCGCGCTCGCGAAGATGACCGGCGGACGTCTGCATCTCACGCATCTCTCGACGGCTGGGTCGGTCGAGCTCGTGCGACGCGCAAAGGCTGAGGGCGCCGCCATCACCTGCGACGTCACGCCACATCACCTCGCGATGACCGACGACTGGGTCGCGGGCTCGCGCGCGTTCGCGTGGGAGGTGCCCGACGAGGCGCTGCAGGGCGTTCCCTACGACTCGTCGACAAAGGTCAATCCGCCGCTCCGCGGGCACGCGGACGTTAGAGCGCTCTGGGCCGGAATCGCGGACGGGACCGTGGACGCCATCGCGACCGATCACGCACCGCATTCGTCCGTCAAGAAGGACGTCGAGTTCGATCAGGCTGCCTTCGGGATCTCCGGTCTCGAGACCGCGCTCGCGCTCGTGCTCGGAGGCGTTCGCGTCCACTGGGCGGCGCTGGGAGCGGTGATCGATGCGCTCACGATCGGGCCAGCGCGAGTGCTCGGGATCGAGCTCGCCGACGACGATTGGGTAGCCATCGACCGCAACGCGGAGTGGCTCGTGACGGCGGACGAGCTCGTCTCGAAAGGAAAGAACACGCCGATCCTCGGACGCACGGTCATCGGTCGAGTAGTGCACGTCTCGCGCGGGGGCGAAGCGAAGCTTCCTGAAAGGCGGGTGGGAAATGCGGAAGCGGTCGGCCGTCGCTGAGCTGGAAGGGCAATTGCATCTTTATGCATCAGAAACGTATAGTTATGCACCGATGACCAGGGCGGCGGTCCTCGGGCTGGAAGACGGCTCGACGTGGTGGGGCGAGGCGTTCGGCGATGGATCGCCGGCGTCGGGCGAGGTCGTCTTCAACACCGCGATGACCGGCTATCAGGAGATCGCATCGGACGCTTCGTACAACGGGCAGATCGTCGTCCTGACGTACCCGCTCATCGGTAACTACGGGACCTTCGAGCGCGCCGCCGAGAGCCGGCGTCCGTGGGTCGAAGGGCTCATCGTCCGCGAGCTCGTCGACACATGTCGCGAGGGGACGATCGATCTCGAGGCATATCTGCGCTCGTACGGTGTCCCCGGGCTCGTCGGCATCGACACGCGCGCCCTGGTCCGTCGCCTTCGCGCAAAGGGCACGCTTCGCGGCGCGATCCTGCAGGTCCCGCCGCACCGTTCGCAGAGCGAGGACATCGCGCGCGAGGCCGTGGCCACGGCGCGATCGATCCCGGCGCTCGCCACGAAGCCCCTGGTCGTCGAATCCAGCGGGCTCGAGCGCCAGGTCGGGAGCGGTCCTAAGGTCGCCCTGCTCGACACCGGCGTGAAAGAGAACCAGATCCGCTGCCTCGTGCAGAAGGGCGCGACGGTCAAGGTCTTTCCGGCGACGTCGATGGCGCGCGAGATCCTCTCTTGGTCGCCGGACGGGATCGTCATCTCCAACGGGCCCGGCGACCCCGCGGCGATCCCGCTGATCGCGGCCGCGACGCGCACCCTCGTCGAGGCAGCGTCGTCGCGCGGGATGAACCGGGCGCTTCCGATCCTCGGGATCTGCCTCGGCCATCAGCTCGTTGGGCGCGCGATCGGCGCAACCACGTCACGGCTGCCGTTCGGTCATCACGGCGCGAACCATCCGGTGCAGGATCTCCGCACCGGGCGCGTCGCGATCACGAGCCAGAACCACGAGTTCCAGGTCGACGAAGCGTCGATCCCATCCGATTCGGGATTTGTCGTGTCGTCGCGGAACCTGAACGACGGCTCAGTCGAAGGCCTCGCGCATGAGCGCCTTCCGATCCGCACGTACCAGTACCACCCCGAGGGCGCGCCGGGACCGAAGGACAACGAGCCGGTGTTCGACGCCTTCCTCGACGACGTGCGCGATGCGGCCTCCCGTAAGTGACCCGCTACGAGTACCGGACCGTCGACGTCTTTACCGACAAAGCGTTCGGGGGCAATCCGCTCGCTGTCTTCCGCGAGCCCGGGAAGCTGGACGCCGCGACGATGCAGGCGATCGC
>DATLPP010000199.1:0-1951 GCA_035535615.1 Candidatus Udaeobacter sp. | reverse complement strand
CGATTCAGGGCCTCGGAATCCAGGAGGACCTTGCCCGCTTCGATTTGCGCAGCCACCAGCGACTCCTTTCCGGCCTCTCGGGACCGGGTTAAAGGTGTGCGCGCCGGAGACTAGCTGCGCTGCCGGACGGCGTCTAGCCGGGCGGCCCAGGAGGTCGGGTCGTTTCCGACTCGCCCCCGAGCTCCTCCCGTGTCATTCGAGCGCCGATCGAGCGGGCGAGACCGGGAACGAGAAATGCGATCAGAACGCCGATCACGAGCCACCCGAGGACGACGTACGGGAACGTGTCGTACGGATGCGCCGGCTTCGGGTGGACGTTCTTGTAGATGACGTAGACGAGGATCGCGATGGCCGTGACCGGGACGATCGCCTGCCAGAGCGCGACCCGCCGCTCCCAGAAGAGGAAGCGGAGCGCGCCGAGGTTCGTGACGATGTAACCGACGAGAATGGCGAGCACGCCGATCGTCCCCGCGTAGAAGAAGGCGTTCGCCGGGGTGGTGCCGTTGATGCGGAGCGCGACGAACGCGGTTACCGCCGCGAACATGACCACGGCGAGGGCGTTCGCCGGCGAGCCTGTCCGCGGCGACGGCTGACCGAGCCGGCGCGAGATGAAGCCGTCTCGGGTCATGGCGAAGAGCATCCTCGAGCCTGCCGTCGCGGTCCCCAGCGCACTCGCGAAAGCGCTCACGGTCGCCCCGGCGTCGATCGCGTCGGCCATCGTCTTGTTCATGTAGCTCTTCGAGAGGTCGCCCAGCGGCGAGGAGGAGCCGGAAAATGCGTCCACGCCCTCCTTGTCGATCCCGAAGCCCAGCGTCTGCGCCATCATCACGATCACGTAGAAGACAGCGGTGAACCCGACCGCCCCGGCGATCGCATACGGAATGTTGCGCCGCGGGTTGTTCGTCTCTTCGCCGAGCGACGCGGCGCCCTCGAATCCCGCCCACGACAGGAAGCCGAACACCGAGGCGAGCGCGACCGTTCCCACGGACACACCGCTCGGGACCGAGAACACCTTCAAGGAGAAGTCCTGCCCGCGCGGCGAAGAACCGCCGATCACCTTGGCGAAGATGACGATGACCAGGATCGTGATAAGGACGACGGAGACCGCCTCGATCACGAGGAGAGTCCGGGTCGGATATTTGACCTCGCCATAGGCGATCACCCAGATGAGCGCGGCCGCGGCGAGGGCGAGAATGATCCATTCGGGGTCGCTCCAGATGCCCGTGTCCTGAAGGAAGGAGCTGCCGAAGAGTCCGACCTCGGCGCAAGATGCCGCGGTGAAGGCACCGTACACCCCGAGGAAGGTCCAGCCGGTGAAGAAACCCGCGCGCGGCCCGAGCGTCGCTCCCGTGAGAGCGTAGGCGGAACCGGCGTGCGCGAAGTAGCGGGTCAGCCGGATGAACGCGTAGGAGACAAACAGGACCCCGATCGCCGCGAAGAGAAACGCAAGCGGCACGGCGCGACCGACGAGCGAAGCCGGCGCGACGCCGTTCAGCGCCATCGCCGCCATTGGCGCCATGATCCCGATCGAGAGGGCGATTGCCTCCCAGAACCGCAGCTCGCGGCGCAGAGTTCCCTGCTTCCGCACGGGCTCCGTCGTCGGCACGTCGGCCATCACTTGCCTCCTTCGTCGAAGATGCTCTCGGGGAGGAAGGCGCCGACGACCCAGTTTGGGGCATCGACGACTTCGTGGATCCTCAGATCGCAGGCCACGCTCGCGAGCGCGTAGGCCTCCTCGCGTTCGAGGCCGTAGCGGTCGCCGGCGTACGCGATCGTCGCCCGCACAGCCTCGCGCGCGGCCTCCATGAGATCGGGGCCGACCCCGGTCGAGACGTGATAGCTCTCCTTCGCCTCGCGCGCGAGCGCGCCCGCGGGAAGGTCGTAGTGCGGCGCGTCGATCGCGAAGTCCTTGCGAACGGAGAAGCGGAGGGTCACGTCCATCGCGGTCTCG
>DATLPP010000198.1:0-2456 GCA_035535615.1 Candidatus Udaeobacter sp. | reverse complement strand
GGCTCGGCTCGACGAGCGCGCCGCTCGGCAGGTCATCGCGGACGACGCGTCGATCAATCAGCTGCGCTACGCGATCGAGCAGGACGCGGTGCACCTCATCGCGACGCAGCAGCCGATCGCATCCGACCTGCGCTTCATCATTGCGGTGCTCGCGGTCGTGAGCGAGCTCGAGCGCATCGGCGATTACTGCGTAGGTATCGGCAAGATCGTCCTACTGCACGAGGGACGACCCCTCCTCAAGCCGCTCATCGACATCCCACGCATGGCGACGCTCGTCCGTCAGGGTCTGCGATCGAGTCTCGACGCGCTCATCACGAAGAACGAGTTCCTGGCGCGCGCCATCGCGTCGCAGGACGACGAGATCGATCGGCTCTACGACCAGATCTATCGCGAGCTCCTCACGTACATGCTGAACGACCCGAGCACAATCGACCGCGCGACGTGGCTTCTCTGGGCCGCGCACAACCTCGAGCGGATGGGCGACCGCATCCAGAACATCTGCGAGCGTGCGGTCTACGAGGTGACCGGGAAGGTGGTCGAGTTCAGCGGCACGCCGCCGACCAGCGAGGCGGACCGAAAGACGGCCACCGACTTTTAGACCCGACACCATCCGGACGCAAAGCCGGGCCGTATCCTTTGAAGAAGTGCGCCGCCTTCTCGCGATAGCGGTCTTTACTCTCGCCGCGACAGGTTCCACCCTCGCGGGTGCCGGCCTGGTCGTGGCGCCGCACGTCGACCCACCGGGGACGCCGGCCTTTCACGACCACGTGCTGGCCGCGTATCGGTTCCCGATTTTCCTGATGCACCTGCAGCAGCTCTACGACCGCGGGCAGAAGCTCACGATGGAGTCCCCCTTCGCGGCGAGCCTGGCTGTTGCCATGGGCCTTCTCATTTTCGCGTGGCCGCGTCTTCCACGGCCCACGCGCCGGCCGGCGGCCGATGTTCCGATCCCGCTCATCTCGCGCGCGCTGTGGAGCGCGCCGCTCCTGCTCGGCCCGCCCCGCACCTAGACCCTCCTTTTCCGCGATCCGATCGAATCTGACCTGGGAGGGTCCTATGTCGCGTTTGCTTGCGACGGTCGCGGCTGTGGCCGTCATCGTGTCGAGTTTCGCAATCAACACGAACATCGCGCTTGGTCACGAGCGCCGCACCGTCGGCCCGTATACGTTCGTCGTCGGCTGGCTCAACGAGCCGGCCTACGTGAATCTGTTGAACTCGCTCGACCTGACGGTCACCGAGACGATCGGCGCAAAAGCCGTCGAGGGTCTGGACAAGACGCTGAAGGCCGATCTCACGTTCGGCGGAAGCACGACGCCGCAGCCGCTGACCATCGCGGCACGGTTCGGTCTGCCCGGTAAATACTCGGGCTACGTCGTCCCGACGAAAGTCGGCGACTACACGTTCCACATCACCGGCACCGTCGGCACGATGAACATCGACGAGAAGTTCGAGTCGGGTCCCGGCCGGTTCGGCTCGATCGAGTCGACCGATGCGCTCCAGTACCCGGCGAAGGTCGTATCGAACACGGACCTCGCTGGACGTCTCGATCAGCTGCAAACGCTCGTCATCGCTGGCATCGTCCTGGGCGGCTTTGCGCTCCTGGTCTCGGCCGCTGGTCTCGTCGTGCGGCGGCGCTGATGCGTCGACTCGCGGTCATCGTCGCGTGCGTCCTGAGCGGTGTCGTCCTTTTGGGCGGCACCGCGACGGCGCACGCGAACTACGTTCGATCGAATCCAGCGTCGGACGCCCGTCTCGTCAGGCCACCCGCGGAGGTCCGGATCGAGTTCAGCGAGCCGCCCGATCCAAAGGGCAGCGAGATCCAGGTGCTCGACACGAGCGGCAAGCGTCACGACAAGGGCGACGTCGGTCCGTCCGGGGATACGAACGGTCTTCGCGTCTCGCTCGAGCCGATCCCAGACGGCGGCTACACCGTCGCCTGGACGACCACGAGCGCGGTCGATGGGCATACGACGAAGGGAAGCTTCGCGTTCGTCGTTGGAAACGGTCCGATTCCCACACCGCCGGCCGTTCCGGACGCCGCGCCGCCGCCGAGTCCCCTGGAGGTCGCGGGCCGTGCGCTGTCCTACGCCGGCATCGCGCTCGGGCTCGGGACCGCGTTCTTCGTGCTCTTCGTCGCTCCGGCCGCGACCGATCCGCGCCGCGAGTCGTCCCTTCTGGGGCTCGCGGGCGCGCTGATCGTCGCCGGGTCCCTGACGCTCATCCTCGATCAAGGCTCGAAGCTGCCACCGCGCCTTGGCGTGATGCTCGGGGTGCGCGCATTCGCCGGACTGGTGCTCGCGGCCGTCGCCATCACCCCGCGTCTCGCGTTGATGCGGCCCGTCGGTGCGCTCGCCGGCGGTGGCGTCATGACGATCGGTCCGCTCGCCACGTTCCGGCCCCGCCGGATGATCGCGCTCGCTGCCGGTATCGCCGCGGCGATGACAGCGACGCTGGTC
>DATLPP010000197.1:0-3011 GCA_035535615.1 Candidatus Udaeobacter sp. | reverse complement strand
CACGTGCGAACCGAGAAGCACGGTGCGCCTACGCCCGTCGCCGAGCTGCTCGGGCGCGTCGGTGGCGGTCTCGACGGAGACGTACATGCGCACCGCACGTCGCGCGCCGTCCTTGTCATCGACCGCGCGACCCTGGATGCGCTTCGCCTTGCGCCTGGCGATCTCCGTGAGGAGATCACGATCGAGGGCCTCCCGGATGTCACGAACCTGCCGATCGACAGCGAGCTGCGCATCGGCGGCGTGACCCTCCGTGTCAACGGCCCCTGCGAGCCCTGTACGCACATCGGCGAGCTCCTTGGCGTCCCCGATCGCGAGGAGTTCCGGCAGTCGCTCCTCGGCCGGCGCGGTGCGCTCTGCACCGTGAGCGCGGTTTCCGGGCCGATTCGCATCGGCGACGCGGTCGAGCTCCTCGTCCGCGCTTAGCACCAAAACGCGACCGTCCGAGCGCTGTTCCGCAACCTTCGCCTCCGATAGCCTCGCGCACGTGAGCGCCCGCGTCACCTCGTCCGCAGCAGCAGCGTCGGAGGACGAGGCCTAGTCGCGACCACTCGCACCGCGAAGCGACAAAGGCCTCCCGAGAGCGGGAGGCTTCTTTATTAGTCAGGAGGAACCGTGGCGAGCGAGCACGATGCGTGTGCGCTGGTTGCCATAGCGCGCAAGGACGCGCGGCCGACGCGCGCGGTCCTCGATCTCGTGCTCCACGGCATGGCGGCGCTCGCGCATCGTTCGGGTGTCGTCGACGGCGAAGGCGACGGCGCCGGTGTCTTGACCGACATTCCGCGCGCTCTGTGGGCGCACGAGCTCGAGCGGACGGGACGCGACGAGACTGCCGTGCAGCTCGAGCGCTTCGCCATTGGGCACTTCTTCCACGACGACCCCGCGGAGGTCAAGACGATCGTCGCGATCCTCGCCGCGCGCGGCATCGAGACGCTGCTCGCTCGCACCGAGACGACGGATGAAGCCGCGCTCGGCCCGCGCGGGCGGACCGAGGCTCCGCTGTTCCTTCAGCTCGCGCTCCTCGCGCCACGCGGGGCGACCCCCGGGTCGCGCGCTCTGTATGAGGCGGGCGTCGACATCGAGCGGATGACGTCCGCGACGGTGGTGAGCCTGTCGCGCCATACCGCCGTCTACAAGCTGCGCGGGGCCGGGCATCAGCTCACGTCGTACTTCACCGACCTTGCCGATCCGCGCTTCGCGACGTCCTCCGCGTTCGGCCACAACCGCTACGCGACGAACACGTCGACCAGCTTCACGCGCGTGCAGCCCTTTCCTGTGTTCGCGCACAACGGCGAAATCAACACGATCAGCCGTCTGCGCGAGGAGGCCCGCGCGCTTGGCCTTCCGCTCTCGCGCGATGGCAGCGATTCGCAGGACGTCGATGCGGCCATCCGCGCTCTGGTCATCCGTCATGGACTCACCGCGATCGAATCGATCGAGCTTCTCTTCCCGCCGATCGTGAACGAGATGAAGCGCATGGCCGCCGACCTTCAGGACGCGTACGTGCAAGGGCGTGCCGCTATCGGCCCGCTCGCGCAAGGGCCGGCGGGGATCCTGGTCCGTGTCGGGGATACGTGCATCTTCGGCGTCGACGCGCTTGGTCTGCGGCCTCTCTGGCACGTGGAGACGGAGGACGAGCACGTTTTCGCGAGCGAACGCGGCTTCGTCCCACTCGAGCGATATGTCACCGATCCCGTCCCGCTCGCGCCCGGCGAGCGTGTGGCGCTGCGCCGCGACATGGGATGGCGACTCTTCGATCAGAACGCGGTCCGCGATCGTTTCCTCGCCGCCCGTCGGCTTCGCGGTGTCGCGATGAACGGGTTTCGTTCTCACCTCACATGCGGTGGACCGGCCGAGCCGATCGGCCCCGTCAGGCGATGGGAGGTCGGGACTCCTCCCGACGAGATGGACGACGTGTCTGTTCGTCGCGAGCGCCAATTCGCGGCGCTCGGCTTCGAACCCGACGACCTGAAGATGGCTGCCTTCATGATCGAGACCGGTAACGAGCCAATTGGATCACTCGGTTATGACGGGCCGCTCGCCGCGCTCGCGCCGCGCGCGAACCTCGCGGATCACCTTCACGAGACGGTGGCGGTGGTCACAAATCCGGCGATCGACCGCGAGCGCGAGATCGAGCACTTCTCGACGCGCGTTCTTCTCGGCCCGCGTCCCGCGCCGCACGCGCACGACTCGCGCCGCTGGATCGAGCTCACGACGCCGCTTCTGCTCGGCGGCCATCCGGTCTGGACCGGCCTCCGAAGCGACGACTTCCGCGCCCTCGCCCGTCAGAAGGGGACGTGGCTGCTCGATGACGTTGTCGCCCGATTCACGGCGGATGGAAAGATCCCGCCGGTCTTCCTCGAGGCCGATCGCGATTGGGAGGAGCACCCGCGCGACGCTCTCGCGCGGCTCGGCGCGGCGGCCGCCCGCGGGGTCCGCGCGGGCGCGCAGCTGGTGGTCATTCGCGACCACGGCGTGATGAACGAGGGTCGGGCGTGGATCGACCCGCACCTCGTGATCGCCGCGGCCCATCGCGCTCTCGTCGCGCAACCGTCTCTTCGTCGTGACTGCGCGCTTGTCGTGTCGGCCGGGAGCATCCGCAATCTCCACGACGTGATGGTCGCGCTCGCGCTCGGCGCCGATGCCGTCAACCCCTACCTGCTGCTCGAGTACGCCATCGCGACGGCTGACCCCGACGCGCTCGGCAATCTCATCGAGGCGCTTCGCAAGGGCATCGAGAAGGTCATGTCGACGCTCGGGATCCACGAGCTCCGCGGCTATGGTCGGCAGCTCGCCGCGGTCGGGCTCGCCCCCGAGGTCGCGCGGTTTGCCGGACTCGAGACGTTCTGCGCGAGCGACGAGATCGGCCTCGGGTGGGATCGAATCGCGGAGGAGGGGTTCGCGCGCGCGTCGATGCTCCGCGAGCGGCGCGATGCTCGGCTCGAGCCCGCGTTCCGGATCTGGCCGCGTGCCTGGAAGTCGGCGCTCGCGGTCGCGAACGGCGAAACGCCATA
>DATLPP010000196.1:0-2365 GCA_035535615.1 Candidatus Udaeobacter sp. | reverse complement strand
CAGCGAAGCATCGCGTGGGGGATCGCGACGAGCTTCCAGCGCGAGGGCGCCCGCCTCGCCTTCACGTATCTCAACGATCGCTTCAAGGACAACGTGACCAAGCTCGTCGACACGCTGCCGGATCACGAGTCGATGCCGGTGCTCCTCTGTGACGCGGCAAAGGCGGAAGATGTCGCCGCGCTCATCTCCGAGATCGATCGTCGCTGGAACGGCCTCGACATCCTCGTGCATTCGATCGCCTTCGCGCCGGTCGACGACCTGAAGGGCCGCTTCCACGAGATCTCGCGCGATGGCGTGCTCATGGCAGTGGAGATCAGTGCCTACACGCTCGTGTCGCTTTCCCGCGCGGCGCTACCACTCTTTACGAAGGCCGGCGGCGGCAGCGTGATGACCCTGACGTACAACGCGGTCGAGCGGGTCGTGCCGAGCTACAACTCGATGGCCATCGCCAAGGCCGCGCTCGAGACGTGCGTCCGTTATCTCGCGGTCGATCTCGGACCGTCGAACGTGCGCGTCAATGCGATCTCCGCGGGCCCGCTGAAGACGCTCTCGGCGAGCGCGGTGAAGGGTATCTCCACGGCGCGGGACCTCATGGAGGCGAAGTCGCCCCTGCGTCGCAACATCACGCAGGAAGAGGTCGGCAACGTCGCGGTCTTTCTCGCGAGCGAGATGTCGCGCAGCGTCACCGGCGAGACGATCTATGCCGATAACGGCGTCAACATCCTCGGGGTGACCGACTAGCGCGAGGCGATCTTCAGGTCCGGGAGAATGCCGGCGTCGCGCAGGTCGCGGAGCGTGGCGATCTCCGCACCGATCGTGGTCTCGTCGCCGTGGCCGGGGTACACCCGGGTGTTCGCGGGAAGCGACGACGCGATTCGCGACAGGCTCTGGGCCATCGCGCTCGGGTCGCTTCCAGGAAGATCGGTGCGACCGATGTTGCCTTTGAAGAGCAGGTCACCCGAGAACAGCGCTTCCTCGCGCCGGAGGTAGAAGCAGGTCGATCCCTCGGTGTGGCCCGGCGTGTGGAGCGCGCTCAGCTCGACGTCGTCGAGATAGCTGAGCTGGCCGTCGTCGAAGATGTCGTCCGCCGAACACGGTGGCACGTCCATCTGCGTCGGGGGGCGTTTCGGCCCAAGCCGGTACTCGTCGAGGCGGTGGATCGCGAGCCGGGCGCGCGTGGCCTCTTTCACCGCCGCGTTCCCGAAGATGTGGTCGGGGTGCCCGTGCGTGTTGAGGATCTCCACGAGACGTAGACCCTGCTCTCGCACCGCGTCGATGACCTGGCGGTCGCCCATCGAAGGATCGATGACGATCGCCTCGCTTCGTGCATCGACGATGAGGTAGCAGCCGTTGTCGTAGGGCGGGACACGCCACGCGATGATCCGGACCACGCGAAAACACTAATCGCGCGCCGCAGTTATCGTTCGGAGCATGCGGAACGCTCCGTCCGAGAACACCGCTCCGTCGGTCGGCGTCACGCAGGGTCGGCCCGCCGTCCTCGGCAAGCGCTGGATGGTCAGCTCGAGCCACTACCTCGCGTCACAGGCTGGCGCGCGGATGTTCGAGCGCGGCGGCAACGCGATCGACGCCGGGGTGGCATCGGGCATCGCGCTGAACGTCCTCGAGCGGCACCTCACCGATTTCGGTGGAGTGGCTCCGATCATCCTCTTCCGTCCTGGCATGGATGGACCCGAGACGAT
This sequence comes from Candidatus Udaeobacter sp., assembly GCA_035535615.1. Taxonomy (GTDB): domain Bacteria; phylum Chloroflexota; class Limnocylindria; order P2-11E; family P2-11E; genus 3-1-20CM-2-70-9. Next base: position 665 of record DATLPP010000196.1, on the reverse strand, counting down.
CGACGGGCTCGGACGCTGGCCGGCCCAGTTCAGCCTCGACGACTACCGGTACCGCTACGGCGACGACATGCCGATCGGCATTCCTCGTTCCGTGACGCCCGCCGCGGCTGACGCGTGGCTCACCGCGCTCGCGCGCCACGGCACGCTCACGCTCGAGGAGGTCCTGGCGCCGAACATCGAGCTCGCAGAAGGCTTTCCGGTGTATCCGCGTCTCGCGCGAGCGATCGCGATGCTCGAGGAGCGCCTGCGTCAATGGCCCACGAGCGCTGCCGTGTTCCTACCCGAAGGACGCGCACCACGCGTCGGCGAGCTCCTCGTGCAGGAGGATCTAGCCGCGCTCTTCCGAGTCCTGATGCAGATCGAGCGCTCGCATTCGTCGCTCGGTCGCGCCGGCGCGATCATGGCCGCCCGCGACGTGATCTACAGCGGCCATATTGCAGAACAGATCGCCCGGTCGCAGAAGGTCCTCGGGGGAATGGTCACGTCGGAAGATCTCGCGGCGTATCGCGTGAGCATCTCACCGCCGGTGCACACGACGTATCGCGGGATCGATGTCTACGCCTGCGGCCCGTGGTCGCAGGGCCCGCTGGTGCCGATGACGCTGAACCTTCTCGAGGCCTACGACGTCGCGTCGATGGGGCCCGGGTCGGCGGCGTTCCTCCACG
>DATLPP010000195.1:0-14459 GCA_035535615.1 Candidatus Udaeobacter sp. | reverse complement strand
TGATCGCCGCGGGACTCGTTGCCATCATCGGGGTGGCCGCGGCCGTCGCGTTCGATCCGCTGTTCCTGCTCTTTCACGATGTCTTCTTCCCGCAAGGGAACTTCCTATTCGACCCGGCGACGAGCAATCTGATCCGCCTGTATCCAGAGTGGTACTGGCAGGGCATAACGGCCGGCGTGGGAGTGTCGTTCATCGTTGTCGCCCTTCTGGTGGCCGCGGCCGCCCACATCGCACTCCGCCGGCGCTCGAACACATACACTCGCGCCGCATGAAACGAGTTCTGCTGATCGAGGACCTGCCGCAGGTCGCGCAGCACCTCCAGCAAATGCTTTCACGTGAAAAGGAAACCGAGCTCGTCGCCGTCGAGGCGGATGGAGACTCGGCGCTCATCCGCGTGACGACGGAAAAGCCGGACGCTGTCTTGATCGACGCGCTCCTTTCAGGCAAGAACACAGGTTTCGACCTCGCCAAACGCGTCCGCGCGGCGTCACCGGGCACGCGCATCGTCATGGTCACGGTCCCGCAGCGGCCGATCGATCCGAAGCCCGACCAGGGCATCGACGCCGTCTTCGTCCTGCCGGGCGGCGCGAACGAGCTCGCGACCGCGCTCGCCATCGGCAAGCGTGATGCCCGCCTACAGGGACGGATGATCGTGTGCTTCTCGCCTAAGGGTGGCTCGGGAAAGACGACGATCGCGGTGAACCTGGCCACGATCCTCCGCCGGCGTGGCCACTCGGTCGCGCTCATGGATGGCGTCATGCAATTCGGCTCGATCCGTCACGTTCTGCAGGTACCGCCAAACACGCGCTCCATCGTCGATCTGCCGACCGGCCAGGGCATGCGAACGTCGATGTCCGAGGTGCTCTGGGAGGGACCGAGCGGTATTGCCGTCCTTCTCGCCCCCCCGCGTCCGGAGGAGGCGGAGCTCATGGCCGCGCCGGACGTCGCGGGCGCGATGCAGATGCTCGCGGAGGACCACGACTATGTCATCGTCGACGCGCCGTCGAAGCTCGGGGAAGAAACGCTCGCGATGCTCGACGTCGCCGACATCATCCTGCTCGTCGTTACCTACATGCAGGCTTCGATCGCGAACACGCGTGCCGCGGTCGACACCTTCGAGGCGCTCGGCTACAAGGGCAGGATCCCGATCCTTCTGGTGGTCAATCAGTCGGACAGCGCGGCCGGGATGTCAAAGGGCGGCATCGAGCACACGCTCAACCTTCCGGTCGTCGGCGAGATCCCGACGGATTGGAAGCTCGTGGCCGAGTCGCTGAACAAGCAGCAGCCGCTCGTTCTCTCGTCACCGAACTCCGCCGTGGCGAAGGCGATCGACGCGCTCGCCAACGCGCTCGTCCAGCAGCAGCGCCGCTAACCCTCCGGTGAACGGGGGCGCCGACCGGGCGATAGGCGTGTTCGATTCGGGCGTCGGCGGACTCACCGTCCTGCGCGAGCTCCGTCGCCAGCTTCCGAAGGAGTCGACGATCTACCTCGGTGACGAAGCCCGGATGCCGTACGGCCCGCGAGAGCCCGCCGAGGTCGTCGGCTTCACGCGCGAGGCGATGCGCTGGTTCGCGCGCGCCGACTGCAAGCTCGTCGTGATCGCGTGCAACACCGCGACGTCGGTCGCGCTCGAAACGGTGCGTGACGAGTTTCCGGTTCCGACGATCGGCGTCATCCGCCCCGGCGCGGCGGCCGCGCTCTCGGCGACGGCTCGACGGGCCGTCGGCGTTCTCGCAACGGTGCTCACCGTCCGGAGCGGCGCCTACGTGCGCGCCCTCCGCGATCTCGACCCGCTCGTCGATGTCGCGCAACAGGCCTGCCCCAAGCTCGTCCCGCTCGTCGAGGACGGAAAGGCGGACAGTCCCGAGGCGCTCGCGGCCGTGCGCGAGTACGTCGAGCCTCTCCTCACGGAGGGCGGCGTGGTCCGGCCCGTCGTGGACACGCTCCTCCTCGGCTGCACGCACTACCCACTCCTCCGCGCCGCGATCGAGAAGGTCGCCGGCCGCGACGTTCGCGTGGTCGACTCCGCGACGACCACGGCACTCGCGGTGCGCGAGGTCCTCGCCTCGCATCGGCTTACGCGAGACGGCGGGCGCGCCGAGCACACCGTCTTCTGCACGGGATCGGTCGACCGGTTCCAGACCATCGCGCGCGCCATCTTCCACGAGGATCCGCCGGACGTCAGGGAAACGAAGCTCGGATGAACATCGTCTCGGCGATCACCGGGCTGCCCTACGTCGGCAAAACCACGCTCTTCAACCTCCTGACGGGCGCCCACGCGACGACGGGCGCTTTCGCCGGCGCGGAGGCGGACACGAACGTCGGCGTGGCGAAGGTGCCCGACCGGCGCATCGCGGAGCTCTCGGCGCTGTACAAACCGAAGAAGATCACCCACGCCGAGGTGATGTACCGCGACATCGGCCTCGCGCACGCGGAAAAGCCCGGTCAGGCGATCTCGCCGCAAAAGCTCGGCGACCTGCGAACCGCGGACGCGATCGTCCACGTCGTCCGCGCCTTCAGCGCGCCGTCGGTCCCGCACGTCGACGGTTCGGTCGATCCCGTTCGCGACCTGTCGACGGTGGAGCTCGAGCTCCTCTTTGCGGACCACGCCATCGTCGAGCGGCGGCTGGAACGGATCGAGCCCGAGCTTCGCAGCTCGAAGGGTCCGGAGCACGAGATGAAGCAGCGCGAGAAGGCAGTTCTCGAGAGAGCGATCGCGGCGCTCGCGGAGGAGCGCCCGCTGCGCGATCTCGACCTCGACCTTGATGAGGAGAAGGCGATCCGCGGCTATCGATTTCTCACGCGCATGCCGGTGCTCGTCGCCGTGAACCTGGACGAAGACGACGTCGGCGACCCGGAACGCATCATCGCGCCCGTGCGCGAGGCCGCGAAAGCACACCGCGCGAGCGCCGTGGTCCCCGTGTCCGCGAAGCTCGAAGCGGAGATCGCGGAGCTGCCGCCCGACGAGGCCGCATCCTTCCGCAAGGAGCTCGGGCTCGCGGAGCCGGCCCTGGATCGCCTGATACGCGCGACGTACGAGCTGCTCGGGCTCTGCTCCTTCTTCACGGTCGGCGACGACGAGGTGCGCGCATGGACCGTTCCGTGTGGCGCGCCCGCGCAGCAGGCGGCGGGGGCGATCCACACCGATCTCGAGCGCGGTTTCATCCGCGCCGAGGTGATCGGGTGGGAGGACCTTCTGAAAGCCGGAAGCGAGGCCAACGCGAAGAAGCTTGGCGTCATGAGAACGGAAGGGAAAACCTATCCGGTCAAAGACGGAGAGGTATTGCACGTGCTGTTCAACGTGTGATGTTCGACCTGGTCTCGATCGGCCACGCGGCGCGCGATGAGTTCGAGGGCGATCCGGAGTGGCGGATCGGCGGCACCGCGACGTATGCGGCCGCGGCGGCGGCATGTCTCGGAGATCGCGTCGCCCTTCTCACCCGTGTGGGTCCGAACGAGCGCGACCGCCTCGCCGCGCGTTGTCAGGAGCTCGGCATCGAGCTGCACGCGCTGCAGAGCGAGGTCACCACGACGTTCTCCTTCCGCTACCTCGACGGCCGGCGGCGCCTGCGGCTGAAAGCGCGCGCGAAAAGCATCGGCGTGATGGCCATCCCCTCGGCCTTGCGGGAGACCCGCTCGGTCGTGCTTGCGTCGATCGCACACGAGATCGAGCCGTCCGTGTTCGATGCGTACGGCGGCGTACCGCGGGTCCTTGCGGCTCAGGGCTATCTCCGGTCCTGGGACGCGGACGGCACTATCAGGCGGCGCGAGTGGGACGACGCGCACGAGGTTCTCGAGCGCGTGAGCGTCGCGGTGGTGAGCGAGGAGGACATCGAGGGCGATCTCGATCTCGCGCGCGGATGGGCCAAGACGGCGCCGGTCATCGTGACCATCGCGGAGCGCGGCGCGATCGTTCTAAGCGGCGGGCGGGAGGTCGAGGTCGGGGGCTTCCCTGCGGACGAAGTGGTAGATCAGACCGGTGCCGGGGACGCCTTTTGCGCCGGCCTCGCGCTCGCTCTCGCGGACGGCGACGATCTCGAAGCGGCGGCGCGGTTCGCCAATGCGGTCGCGTCGTTCGCCGTCGAGGGAGTCGGCACGATAGCTCTGGCCCCCAGGGAGAAGGTGCAGGCGCGGATGCAGCGTCACTCCTCATCCTCCATGTCTTCGTCCGACAAGGCGCCGCCGGGTCGAACGATCCCGTAGTCGGCCTCGACCGGAGCCGCGAGCTCGAGGCCTGAGGCTCGCATGTGCTCGAGCTCGTGCGCGTAATCACGGAGCTTGCACGCGGCGTCTGTGAGCGTCCTCGCCCCCTCGATCGACCACTTCCCGCGGATCGTCAGGCTCCCGCAGTCCGGGCATTGGTAGATGGGCTCGCCGACCTCGATGTCCTGCGTGTCTTCCTGGCTCACTCGTCCTCCTCGACAAGCCGCATCGGCGATTCCTCTCCCGGGCGAACGATGAACGCGTAGTCGTCGTCTACTGGCTGTTCCAGCTCGAAGCCCGCGCGAGCCATGTCGTCGAGCTCTTCGGCTCTCTCGCGGAATCGCGCAGCCGCCTCCGCGAGAGTTGTCGCTCCGTCCATCGTCCACTTCGCGCGCATGACGACGTGGCCCCAGTCGCGCCACTCGTCCATGCAGTCGCGCAGCCACTGCCCGTCGACAACGCGGCGCCACTCATCTTCCATCGTCCTCGGTACATCGGACCGGACTTGCCGCTACGAGTCGGTCTTGATTTCTTCCTCGACAAGCCGCATCGGCGATTCTTCTCCCGGGCGGACGGCGACGGCGAAGCCGTTGTCGGCCGGCTGATCGAGCTCGAATCCGGCGCGAGCGAGCTGCTCGAGCGTCTCGGCACGATCGCGAAAGCGTTGCGCCGCTTCGATGAGGGTTCTCGCGCCATCCATCGTCCAGCGAGCTCGAATGAAGAGGTAGCCAAAGTCCCGCCACTCGTCCATGTAGTCGCGAAGCTCGTCGTCGGTCACGCCCCTACATCGGAACACGCTTGCGGCTACGGGCTGGTCCTCGTCTCCTTTGAGAGTGGAGTGATGTGCTGCGCGTAAAGACGGCCCCACGTGCCGTCGCGGATCACGCCCGCGAGCCATGTGTTCAGGAAGGGGGTGAACCCCTGGCGGTCCGAGGCGTTCTTCTTCGCGCCTATGCCGTAGCGCTCCTCGAGGATGGGCCGGCCGACGATCTTCGTCGTCGGCTGCTGGCGCGCCAGGCCCCAGAGCGTCAGCTCGTCGGCTCCGATCGCATCGACCTGCCCCTGCAGCAGCGCCCCGACGCAGGAGCTGTACGTGTCCAGCGCGAGGGTCCGCGCTGAATCGTTCGCGTCCTCGATGTGCGCGTCAACGCCGGACCCGCTCTGAACACAGACCGTTTTCGTGTCCAGGTCCCCGAGATCCTTGATGTCGTCGTTCGTCGACTGGACGAGGAGGCGCTCGCCCGTGACGAGGTAGGTATCGGTCAGATCGATCACCGCGGCGCGCTCCTCAGTGATCGGGAGCCTCGCAATGACCACATCCGCCTGCAGGCTCGTGAGGGCAGTGATCGCGGTGCTCGGATCGACCGAGACCCACTCGATCACCGCATCGATGTCCTGCCGCGGACCGAAGATCGCCCTTGCGAGCTCGCGCCCGAGGTCCGGCTCGAATCCCGAATACCGGCCACTCGGATCGCGGCTCGACAGCGGAGCGGTGTTATCGAGTGCGCCGATCCGGATCTTGCTCTTCGTCTGGAGCGCATACATGTACGTGGCGAGCTCGAACCGCGGTCGCGCCGATGTCGCCGAGGCCGTCGGTGTCGCGGTCGGCGCCGGCGACGCTTCAGGGAAGCACGCCGTAAGGATGACCGCGATCGCGACCAGAGCGGCGAGTCGCGGAGCTTTCACCAGCGGAGCGTACCGGTCGTCGGTTTCGGCGCGGTCGCTTAGGCTCGATGCGTGGATGCCTTTGCTCCGGCGCGCGCGGGGCTCGCGTCGCTTGGCGGCGAGGCGGGCGCGTTCGCCTCCGACGCTGATGGGCACGCACTCTTCTGCGAGAACGAGGACGAGCTCTTTTCTTCGGCATCGGTGATCAAGCTGCCGCTCGTGATGACGCTCTACGCCGACGCCGCGCGAGGCCTGCTGAACCTGGACGAAAGCGTCGCAGTCGGCGACCGCGTCGACGGAAGTGGCGTTCTCCGGCACATGCGAGACGTCGATCGCCTTTCGCTGCGGGATCTCGCGATGCTCGCCATCATCGTGTCTGACAACACCGCGACGAATCGACTCATCGAACGGGTCGGAGTGGAACGGGTGGGGGAGCGCTTGCGCGAGTGGGGCTGCTCCAAGACCCGCCTATCGCGGAAGATGTACGACTTCGAGGCTGCGAAGCGTGGCCACGAGAACGTCATGACCGCGCGAGAGACGGCGTCGCTCCTGCTGCGCCTCCATGGCGGGGAGTGCGAGGACCGCGCCACGAGCGCTGCAATCCTGGCGGTCCTCGAGCAGTGCCAGGACCGTACGATGCTGCTGCGCTACCTGCCCTACGGCGCGAAGGTGCCGCACAAGACCGGCACGCTCGACGAGTCGCGCAACGACGCTGGCATCGTTCCAGGAGACCGTCCGGTGATCGTGGCGGCGTTCACCCGCAAGCTTCGCGACACCGGTGCCGCGATTTCGTGGCTCGGTCTGCTCGGTTGGTGTGCGTACCGGGCTGCCGGGAATTCGGGCGATCCTCTTCCCCCCGAGCTCACTCGTACCGCATGATGGGCGTATGACCACGCGACACCACCGGCGGTCTCCACGCGTTCGTTTCGGTCGCAGCGTCGCGGCGGTCGCTCTCGCTTTTGCGGGACTGGTCCTCGCGGCGGCGTTCGTGGGGCTAACCGTGCAAGGCAACGCGATCGGGCGCGAGATCGCGGGCTATCACAACGACCTCGCCGCCGACCAGGCGCAGTACGACGCGCTCGCCGCGCAGATTGCGAATCAAAACACCCCGGATTACGTGAAGCAGAAGGCCCGCGACTACGGATACATCGCGCCGAACGAGTCGATCATCGCCGTGCAGCGCGATGGACAGGCGAACGACGCATTGGCTCGCACGCTGAGCGAGGGTCCGTCGCGGATCGCGCGATGGTTCTCGTTCTTCTTTGGGTCTCGTTAGAGGTAGAATTGGTTCGCGGGGTGGAGCAGCGGTAGCTCGTCGGGCTCATAACCCGAAGGTCAGACGTTCGAATCGTCTCCCCGCAACAGCGATGCGGCCCTTCGGGGCCGCGTTTTTGTTTCTCGTCCTATTGCCACGACCGCGGCGGGTGGCTAAGTAGGGTTCGTGCCACACAAGGATCGAGAGCGGCGGCGGCAGTACGCGCGCGACTGGATCAAACGGAATCCCGAGAGAGCACGCGCAGCCATGCGCCGCTGGCGGCAGAGACATCCGGCCGACCATGCCGCGGCTGGGCGCGCTTATTACGAGCGTCATAAGGAGCGCCTGGCGGCGTACTTCGCCCAGTACCGGCGAGAGCACCGCGACGTGAGGCAAGGAATGGACGCGCGCCGCCATGCGCGGAAGCTAGGCGCGCCCGGAACGCACACGACGGTGGAGTGGATCTGGCTCCTTCAGCTGTGGAACTGGACCTGCGCTTACTGTGGTGCGAGAGGCGCCTTGCAGCCCGATCACCGAGTGCCCCTTGCGCGCGGCGGTTCAAACAACATCGAGAACATCCTCCCGGCGTGCCGCCGCTGTAATCAGCGGAAGGCCCTCCTAACCGAGGAGGAGTTCCGGGCACGTCTCGCTGCCGAACGAGGGCCGCTCGAACTCTAGAATCGAGTGCCTGCGAGGCTGGGTAGCTCAGTGGTAGAGCAGCCGACTCATAACCGGCAGGTTCGTGGGTCCGATCCCCACCCCAGCCACCAGTGACCCCTTCCGCGATCCGGGCGACCGTCCGCGACTACATCCGCGCGCATCAGATCTTCACGCCGGGCCCGGTCGTCGTCGCGGTCTCGGGCGGCGCGGACTCAACGGCGCTCCTCCTCATCCTCGCCGAGCTCGCTGAAGAGCTCGGCATCGTCATCCACGTCGCACATTTCGATCACCGAACGCGTCCGAAGCAGAGCGCGGAGGACGCCGACTTCGTCGCCAAGCTCGCGAACCGTATCGGCGCACCGATTCGCGTCGGTCGCGCGGAGAGGCCCACCAGGACCGAGGACGCCGCACGGGTCGCTCGGTACGAGTTCCTCGGCCGCGCCGCGACGGAGATCGGCGCGACCGCCATCGCGACCGGCCACACCCGCGACGACCAGGCGGAGACGGTTCTCCTTCATCTCACGCGAGGCTCCGGCCTCGCCGGGCTCGCCGGCATGCGTCCGCTCCGCGACGGCATCGCGCGGCCGCTCCTCGCGATCGGGCGCGCGGACACGGTCGCCGTTTGTCGGGCGGCCCGGATCCGGCCGCGGACCGATCCGACGAACCGCTCGCTCAAGTTCGCGCGCAACCGCGTGCGGCTCGAAGTCCTTCCGAAGCTGGCGAAGATCAACCCACGGGCGGCCGAGGCGATCGCGCGCTTCGCGGAGTCGGCCGCGGACCTACAAACCGAAGACGATGTCGACGTGGCCTCGGCCCTCGCCCGCGCCCGCGACCCCGACAAAGACGCGCTGGTCATCGCGGCACTTGGATCGACCATGCGCAGCCGCGCATTCGCGCTTGCGTGGCGCGAGGCGACCGGTCGCGTGCTCGGCGCGCGACACCGCAAGGCGCTCGACGAGCTCACCGCGACCGAGGACGGTTCAAGGTCCCTCGATCTGCCAGGCGGCCGCGCGATCCGTGAGTACGGGCTGCTTCGTATCGTTGGCGACAGAGCCGAGGCGACCAGCGATCCGGCCACCCCGATGGAGGTCGGACGGGAGATAATTTGGAACGGCTGGCGCCTGGTGCTCGGCGGTGACGCGAACGGAGCGGTCGAGGCCGAGGTTCCGAAGAAACTTCTAAGAAAGCTGGTCGTTCGACAGCGACGCGACGGCGACCGGATGACCGGCCGGGCGCGAAAGAAGCTCCAGGATCTGTTCACCGACGCGAAAATCCCCGCGTCGCAGCGGAGCCGCTGGCCCGTTATTGCGAGCGAAGACGCTATTTGGTGGGTCCCGGGGCTCACCGAACCGCCGAAAGAGGCTGGCGGAACACGCCTTGCGGTAGCGGCTCCGGCGCACTTTGGGAACGAGCTTTGGACTACACGCGTTAGACAGGTAGCATCGAAAGTGGACTCGGTCGCGACGCGACCGCGGAAAGGGCCCTCGAACTGAATCTCGACAACCGGATCTTCAAGAACGGCATCCTGACCCTGCTCCTGGTGGTGATGGGGCTCGCGCTTCTGTATGCCTACCGGTCGCAGACGCAGCCGGTGCCCGAGGTTGACGTGAGCCAGGCTCAGCAGGACGTCAACGCGAGCCGCATCAAGAGCGTGACCATCATCGCCAACAAGGCGACGCTCCAGTTCAAGGACACCGACAGCCACAAGGAACAGACGACCGTGCCCGAGCCGGACACGATCCTCTCGAAGACGGTCCAGGACTACAACGCGACGCACCTCGCGTCCGACCAGGTGGCGCTGAAGTTCCAGGAAAACAACAACTCGCTGTCGATCGTTGGCTCGATCGTCCTGAGCCTTTTGCCGGTCCTGCTGATCGGCGGCTTCTTCTTCTACATGATGCGGCAGGCCCAGGGGACGAATAACCAGGCGCTCTCGTTCGGAAAGAGCCGCGCACGCATGTTCATCGGCAACAAGCCGACGGTGACCTTCGATGACGTCGCCGGCGTGGAGGAGGCCAAGCAGGAGCTCACCGAGGTGGTCGAGTTCCTGAAGTATCCCGAGAAGTTCTCATCCCTCGGCGCCCGGATCCCGCGTGGCGTTCTGCTCGTGGGCCCGCCCGGTACCGGCAAGACGATGCTCGCGCGCGCCGTCGCCGGCGAGGCGGGTGTGCCGTTCTTCTCGATCTCGGGCTCCGAGTTCGTCGAGATGTTCGTGGGCGTCGGCGCGAGCCGCGTGCGCGACCTCTTCGACCAGGCGAAGCGCAACGCGCCGTGCATCGTGTTCATCGACGAGATCGACGCTGTCGGTCGCCAGCGTGGCGCCGGCCTCGGCGGCTCGCACGACGAGCGCGAGCAGACCCTGAACCAGATCCTCGTCGAGATGGATGGATTCGACACGGGAACGAACGTCATCGTCGTCGCGGCGACGAACCGTCCCGACGTCCTCGACCCGGCCCTGCTGCGTCCGGGCCGCTTCGACCGTCAGGTCGTGCTCGACCGGCCGGACATCAAGGGGCGCAAGGCCATCCTCGACGTCCACGTCCGCGGCAAGCCGCTGGACAAGAACGTCGACCTGCTCCGGATCGGCCAGATCTCGCCAGGCTTCTCCGGCGCGGACCTCGCGAACGTGGTCAATGAGGCCGCCATCCTCGCCGCCCGGCGGAACAAGAAGCAAATCGGCCAGATCGACTTCGAGGAAGCCCTCGAGAAGGTCGCCCTCGGCCCGGAGCGGCGTTCGCGTGTCATCACCGAGAAAGAGAAGTGGATCGTGGCCTACCACGAGGCCGGCCACGCCCTGTGCTTCAAGCTCCTCAAGCACACGAACCCGGTGCACAAGATCTCGGTCGTGGCGCGCGGTATGGCGATGGGCGTCACCTGGTCGCTGCCGCAGGAAGACCGCTACTTCCGGACGCGGAGCGAGTTTGAAGACGACATCGCCGCGGCACTCGGCGGCTGGGTCGCCGAGCAGCTCCACCTTGGCGGGGACGCCACGACTGGCGCCTCGAACGACATCGAGAAGGCCACCGAGATGGCTCGTCAGATGGTCACCAAGTTCGGCATGAGCGAGAAGCTCGGGCCGCTCCAGTACGGCAAGACCGACGAGCTCATCTTCCTGGGCCGGCAGATCCAGGAGGAGCGCAACTACTCGGAGGAAGTCGCGAAGATCATCGACTCGGAGGTCCACGACATCGTCGACCGCGCCCGCCAGAGGGCCTACGAGGTCCTGACGACCAACCGCGACAAGCTCGACCTCGTCGTCAGCAAGCTGATCGAGCAGGAAACGCTCGAATCCGACGAGTTCAACAAGCTGTTCGACCCCGAGCCTGACGCGGGCGTGCCGGTCGCCGCGTCAACACCGGATCAGCCGCCGCCCGGCGCCCCCGCCGGGGAAGAGCGCCGACGCGAGAAGAGTGAAAAGGGCAAGGGGCCGGCGCCAGCACCGACACCGGCTTAGCAAGCGCTCGCCCACACCAAACGGCACGCCGTTTGCTTGTAACTCTTAGCGATGGCAGAGCTGATCGTCACAACACTTGCCCGTGCCGAGCGCAGTGAGCCCCTCCGGGTTGTCGCTCTGTGGGTGTTCACGGTCGTGCTCGGCGCCACCTTCCTGGCGCTCCTGGTGGGCGACCAGGTCCGCGCCGCCTCCTTCTAACCCGCCGCAGTACCGTCGGGGGCGTGCGCGTCTTCCTCGCGATACCGCTGCCGCCTGACATTGCCCAGCGCGCGTTCGCGATCCTGCCGACCGCGCTGCCCGGTTTGCGCCGCGTGAAAGCCGAAAACCTCCATGTCACCCTCGCGTTCCTCGGCCATACGCCGGACGAGCGTCTCGATGATGTGGTTGGCGCGGCGCGGGAAGCGGCGGCGCTCGTCACGCCGTTCTCGCTGTCGTTCGATCGTGCCGGGCGCTTCCCCGAGCGCGGCCGGCCGCGCGTGGTGTGGCTCGGCATGGCCGACGGCGAAGCGAGCGTCGTCGAGCTCGGCGCCGCGGCGTCCGCGGGTCTCCGGAGCCGCGATCTCGGCTTCGAAGATCGCCCCCTCGCGCCGCACCTAACGCTCGCGCGAGTCGCTGACGACGCGAGCACGGCGGAAGCAAAGACGGTCGGCGCGGCACTCGAGGCTCTCGCCATCGAGAGCCTGCGCTTCGAGGTCAACGAGATCGCGGTCGTCCAGAGCGTTCTCTCCCCTAAAGGGCCGCGCTACACGGCCCTGGCGACGGTGCCCCTCGCACACAAGTAGCGCTCCCGGCAATTCCCATGGCTAAACTCGGAATTCGAGGGAGAGCAGCCAGATGATCCGAAAAGCCGACCCGTATCGCGATACCGACGTCATCGACGCGCGTGCTCCGCGCACCAATCAGGCGATCGTGGGGACGCTCTCGCTCCTTGCCGCGATCACGGGCTGGTGGCCGATCTTCGGCGTGCTCGCCGGCCAGCTCGCAATCGGGCTTCTCCTCGGACGCCGCTACTGCGTGCCGTGCCTTCTGTATTTCGAGGTGATCCAGCCTCGCATCGGCGAGGGACCCATCGAGGACAGCCGTCCACCGCGATTCGCGAACGTCGTCGGTGCGGTGTTTCTCGGCGCGGCAACGGGCGCCTACCTGGTCGGGCTCAACGTCATCGGGCTCGCGCTCGGTCTCATCGTCGCCGTCCTCGCGCTTCTCGCCGCGACGACCGGTCTCTGCGTCGGCTGCGAGATCTATCGCTTCGCGGCGCGGTTTCGTGGCGTCCGCGCGCGACGAATCGATTCGGTCGACCTCGCCGAGCTCGGCGCCTCGAGCGCGGCTGGCGAGATCGTCGTGGAGTTTACGCACCCGCTCTGCACCGACTGCCGGTCTCTTGAGGCCGAGCTTCGCGCCTCAGGACGCACGGTCGTGACCGTCGACGTGTCGCGGCGCCCCGAGCTCGCCCGCAAATACGGGGTCGTCCTCGTTCCCACCGCCGTCGCCGTCACATCTTCCGGAGTGGTCGTGGAGCGTCTCGCCTGACCGACGAGTCCAAGGAGTCGAAGCTGCGCGATGCGGGTGAGCTTTCGGGATTACCCGGCGAAGGAGAGCCTCTTGCGCCCGATCCTGACGACGGCGCCGGCGACGCTTGGGCCGGCCGTCACGTGCTTCGCAGCTCCGGGGCGCGGCCGCTCTGGACCGAGCTGCGGCGCGATATCACAGGGCGCCGGGCGCGGATCCTCCTGCGCCTGCGCGGCCATCTCGTCTGGCTCGAGCGCCGCCAGGCGCTCCTCCAACAGCTCCCGGCGGAGCGCATCGTGCCGGAGGTCCTGCTCACCAACGAGGCCGACGCTCGCGTGCGTGCCGAAGTCGCGCAGGCGATCGCGGATCTCAACGCAGTCGTGAGGCACCACAACCTGGTCGTCACGGCGACGAGTCTCCATCTCGCGATTGCCACGCTCGATGGACTGATCAACCTCGCGCGCGCCGCGCCTCCGCGTGAGGGCCGAAGCTAGGCGGCGCGGTCTCGTCGCGGGCGAACGGAAGGCGGCCGGACCGGTCCGCGCCGCCGGTAATTCGCGAAGGCATACCGGTCGCAGGCGATCTCGGCGCTGGAGCCCCATCCGTGGGTCAGGTAGAGCCACCAGTGGCAGAACTCGTGGAGGTACAGGAACCGGATGACGTCCCGGCGTGTCCGGAAGAGGACGATCGGGGTCCCGTCGGCTCCGAGGTCGACCATCTCTCGAAAGGGCCGGAAAGGCTCGGGGACCTGGAGCACGATCTCGGGCTCATCCCAGTACGTGAACGCCTGGAGGTGCGGGGCCGTCCGGTAGCGGAGCGGCTTGACCGTGACGCGGTAGCCCGTCGCGGTGGGCAGGCCGGCGAGGACGTCGCGGATATCCGCGGCGGTGTGGGTGGGTAGGGTCGAGCGCACCGCCATCGGCCCTGCCGGACGACCGCCGCCGCGCACTGATTTCACGCTCTCAATCTAGCGGCGGCGGCTTGAGCCCAAAGCCGGTCGCCGGGCGCCCCTGCCCGGTCTGGGGCCCCTACCCCCCGGTGCTACAGTTTTCGCCAACGTCGCTCGAGCGGGAGCGATTAGGCCGCGGAAAACCGATAGAGAACCGGGAAAGAGGTGGAAGCCCGGACGGCGGAAGCGGCGCGAATGGATCCCGCGAGACGGCATCCTGAAAACGGTCGCGGGTCTGCGTCACGGGCTTCGCCCGACGCAGCTGCTTCGCAGTAGGGATGCCCGGAAGCCCTCCGTTATCAAAGGGCGCTCCGTGACCGCGGAGGCTGAGGGTTCGCCAGCGATGGCGGACCAAGATCGGGTGGCACCACGAGCCCTCGTCCCGTGAACGGGCGAGGGTTTTTGTTTTGGCGGGAGGCAGGCCATGACGACGGTGGTGACGACGAAAAACGCGGGCCGCGCGCTGGTGCCGGTGGTGCGGGAGCGCCTCGCCGACCTCGAGACGCCGGTCTCCGCCTTTGCGAAGCTGCGTCCACTCGGCGGCGCGTTCCTCCTCGAGAGCGTCGAGGGCGGAGAGCGGATGGGCCGGTACTCGTTCATCGGCGTCCTGCCTCGCGCCACGCTCGTCTTTCGCGATGGCGTCGCTTCAATACTTGATGACGAGGGTGTGCGCGCTGTCGACTATGTCGACCCGCTGACCCTCCTCCGGGGCGAGCTCGCGCGCTACCGGCGCCTCGGCGGATCGGAGCTGCCGCGCTTCTCAG
>DATLPP010000194.1:0-2423 GCA_035535615.1 Candidatus Udaeobacter sp. | reverse complement strand
CGCGATGGGCTACGAGAACGGTTTCCTTCTCACGCTCGACGACGCGGCGGAGAACCTCGTAATCCGCGCGGCGGTCGGACCGTCGGGCTCATACGTCGGTCAGCGCCTTCCGCGCGGTCAGGGGATCAGCTGGTGGGTCATTGAGCACGGCAAGCTGCAGAACGTCGCGGACGGCCGTCTCGACCCGCGCTTCTACGGACCGAGCGAGATCCGCTCGGTGCTCTGCGTGCCGCTGCAGCTCGGTGACGAACGCATCGGTGCGCTCGGCGTCGAGAGCGTTCGGCTCGCCGCCTTCAGCCGCGAGGACGAGGATCTGCTGACCGCCGTGTCGCACCAGGTCGCGGCCGCCGTGCGCGTCGCGAAGCTGCACCAGGCGGCGAAGACCGCGGCGGCCACCGATCCGCTCACCGGGTTGCCGAACCGGCGGAGCTTCTTCCAACGGCTCGAGCGTGAGCTCGCAGGGCGCGATGGCGCGCCCTTGACAGTCGCGATTGTCGACGCGAACGGACTCAAGGCCTTGAACGACGGCTATGGCCACGCCGCCGGCGACGAAGCGCTCGTTCGGGTGGGCGCGATCCTCCAGGGCGGGGTTCGGGATGGCGATCTGGTGGCCCGGATCGGCGGCGACGAGTTCGCGGTCCTGTTCGCGGGCGCGCCGATCCTGACGGCTGAGCGGATCGTGCGGCGCCTGGCTGAGCGGATCGCCCACAGCACCCTGAGCCTGGGTCACCACCTTCCCACGATCGCCTGGGGCGTGGCCGATGCGGACGTGGATTCGACCGTGGACGCCCTCGTGGAAGCGGCCGATCGCGCCATGTACCGACAGAAACAGCTCACCCGGAAACGCACCCCGGCCTAGGGCTCGCTCGCTCCCCAAAGCACGGCACGTGTTCTGCACCCACAATTGTCGCTATGGGGAACCTCTTGCTCCGCGTGGGCCTCGCCTTGTCCATCGTGTTGGCGGCGGTCGGCCTGACCTTCGCCGCGCCGAACAGCTTCGTTCGGTCCGAAGCCGCCACGTCCACTCCGGCCGCATCGGCCGCGCCTGCGGTCGCCGGCTATCAGGCCGCGCCACTTTCGCCGGACAGCGCGGCGGCGCCGAGCGCCTCGACGCAGCAGGGGCAGCAGGCCGCCACTCTCGTCGCGCTGGCGACGACCGTCGTGCTGCTCGCGATCTTCGTTATCCTGTTCAGCTACCGGCCGCGACCGGGAGGAGTACGGGCCTCACACCGATAGAGAAGGCGCCCAGCTGGTGAAAGGGCGCCGCGCGAGAGGTTCGGAAGGTCGCCCGCGAGCCGGATCGGGTCCGCCCGTTACAGGGGATTTGAGGCACGGCAGATTTCCGCCGTGCGAAGCCAGGGTGGTACCACGACGCCGCTCGTCCTTGGACGAGGCGGCGTTTTTGTTTGGGCGAAGGAGGCATGAGCGATGGCGACAACGATGCCGGGACCGCCCGCGTCCGCGCTCGATCTGGCGGAAAAAAACTTCCGGCCCGCCGCCGTGGAGGACGACCTCTACCGGTGGTGGGAGGAGAGCGGTTTCTTCACGCCCGACGAGAAAAACGCGGGGAAGCCGTTCGTCATGATGCTGCCGCTCCCGAACATCACCGGCGACCTGCATCTCGGTCACGCGCTCGGGTTCGGCGGATACGAGGACCTCATGGCCCGCTACCACCGCATGCGCGGCGATCCGACGCTCTGGATGCCGGGCACCGACCACGCCGGGATCATCGCGCAGGTCGTGGTGGAGAACGAGCTCGCCAAAGAAGGCATCACGCGACAGCAGCTCGGCCGCGAGAAGTTCCTCGAAGAGATGTGGAAGTGGATGGACCTCTACCGGCCGCGCATCGAGAAGCAGCTCCGGATGCTCGGCTGTTCTCTCGACTGGTCGCGGCCGCATTTCACGATGGAGCCGGCGCACCAGCGCGCCGTGCGGACGCATTTCATCCGGCTCCACAAAAAGGGACATCTCTACCGGGGCGATCGGATCGTGCACTGGTGCCTCAAGGATCAGACGACCTATTCGGACCTCGAGGTCAACCACATCACGCGGACGGACACCCTCTACTACGTGCGCTACCCGTGGGCGAGTCCGATGCCCAAGGGCACACCGGATGTGGTTGTGGCGACCACGCGACCGGAGACGATCGTGGCGGATGTCGCGATTGCGGTTCATCCCGATGATGAGCGCTGGAAGGCGCTCGTCGGCAAGGAGGTGCTCGTTCCCGGCGTCGAGCGGCGGATCAAGATCATCGCCGACGAGGCGGTCGATCCGAACTTCGGCAGCGGCGCGCTCAAGATCACGCCCGGGCACGACCAGACCGACTTCGAGATCGGCCAGCGTCACGGGCTTCCGGTGCTGTCGGTGATCGACAAGCGCGGCATGATGACGCCCGCCGCAGGCCCTCTCGCCGGCCCGGATCG
>DATLPP010000193.1:0-3014 GCA_035535615.1 Candidatus Udaeobacter sp. | reverse complement strand
CAGGACATCTACATCCGCGAGGTGAAGACCCAGAACGGGCAGACGGTGAACACGATCAGCGACAAGATCGCCAAGGTGACCGACCCGGGGAAGTGACCTCCGCGTGAGCCTCGAGCTCGTATTTCAGCAGGCGCTGAACGGACTCTCGTTCGGCGCCTTGCTTTTCATCCTGGCGTCCGGCCTGTCGCTCGTGTTCGGGATGATGGACGTGGTCAACCTCGCGCATGGCGCGTTTTACATGCTCGGCGCGTACGTCGCGCTCTCGGTCGTGCAGGTGACGGGATCGTTCTGGATCGCGATGCTCGCGGCGCCGCTTGCGCTCGCGCTGGTCGGTCTCGTGGTCGAGCCGCTGCTACTGCGCCGCCTTCGCGGCCGGCACCTCGACCAGGTGCTGCTCACGATCGGCGTGTCCCTCGTCATCGTCGATCTCATCGGCCAGCTCTGGGGCCGCGAGGTGCGCTCGCTATCGGCGCCGCCCGGACTCGACGGATCGGTCGGGCTTATCGGCGGCGTCTATCCGGTCTATCGCCTCTTCGTGATCGCCTTCGGCGTCGTCCTCGCCGCGGCGATGGCCGTGGTCTATCGGCGCACGCGTATCGGCATGCTCATCCGCGCCGGCGTCGAGGATGCCGAGATGCTGGGCGCGCTCGGCATCGACACGAATCGGCTCTTCGCGTCGACGTTCGCGACGGGCGCGGCGCTCGCCGGCCTCGCGGGCGTGATCGCGGCGCCGGTGTTCGGCGTGCAGCCAGGCATGGACACCGATCCCGGCCTTCTGTACTCGCTCGTCGTCGTGGTGGTCGGTGGCCTCGGCACCCTCTCCGGCGCCGTCGCGGGAAGTCTGTTGATCGGACCGGCCGATACCTTCGGTAAGGTCCTCTTCCAGGACGTCGCGCTCGCGGTCATCTTCGCGATCGTCGCTCTCGTGCTCCTCCTGAAGCCGACCGGTCTCCTCGGCCGGATCCGCATCGCGCGGTGAGACCGCTCGCGCGTTGGGCCCTGGTCGCCGTTGCGGCGGTTGCCCTCGTGACGTTCCCGTACTGGAGCGCGCAGTGGGAATCGACCCGATTCGCGACCACGCTGCTTCGGGACGCGCTCATCCTCGCGATTTTCGCGCTGTCGCTCGATCTGCTCGTCGGACGCGCGGGCATGCCGTCCCTCGGTCACGCAGCGTTCTTCGGCGCCGGTGGCTACGCCGCGGGTATCGCCAGCCAGCGCCTCGGAACGGATCAGCTTCCGGTGACGCTCGGTGCGGCCGCGGTGGTCGCGGCGCTGCTCGCCCTCGTCATCGGTGTCCTCGTTGTGCGCTCCGAAGGGATCTTCTTCTTGATGCTGACGCTCGCGCTCGCGCAAATCGTCTTCGCAATCGCTTTTCAATGGACCGCCGTGACCGGTGGCTCGAACGGTCTTTCGGGTGTCGGCCGGCCGATGCTCGCGACGCTCGACTTCAGCTCGCCGGACCTCATGTACGTCCTCGTGTCGATCACGTTCGTCGCCGCTGCGCTCCTCGTGTGGGGACTGGCGCGGTCGCCGTATGGCCGAGCGCTGATCGGAGTTCGCGAAAACGAACGGCGGATGCGCGCGCTCGGTTACGACACGACGCGCCTGCGGCTTTCCGCGTTCGTCGTCGCGGGGACCATCGCCGGCATCGCGGGTGCTCTCTCCGCGTACTCGACGCGCTTCGTCTCGGCTCAGGACGCCGGGCTCGGGAACTCGGTGCGCGCGTTCGTCACCGTCCTCGTCGGCGGAGCTGGGACGCTCGCTGGACCCATCGCGGGATCCGCCCTTGTCTCTTTCATCGAGCGTGTCGTGCCCTCGCTGCTACCGGTGGAGCTTCGGATCTCCGAGGCGATCCTCGGCCTGGTGTTCATCGCCTTCGTGCTTTTCGCGCGACAGGGCATGGTCGGCGTCGGGCGGTCCGCGTGGCTTCGAGTGCGAACGCGATGATCGAAATCCGCGAGCTCCGTCGCGCGTTCGGCGGCGTCGTGGCGCTGGACGGCGTGTCGCTCACAGTCGCCGAGGGCGAGCGCCGCGCGGTGATCGGCCCGAACGGGGCGGGGAAGACGACGCTCATCAACCTCCTCGCCGGCGAGATCGCACCGATCGGCGGCGCGGTGCGGCTCGCCGGTCGTGACGTCACTCGGCTTCGCTCATGGCAACGGGCGCGGCTCGGGCTCGCCCACGTCTATCAGCGGACCGAGCTCTTCTCGCCGCTCTCCGCGCGAGACAACGTCGCGCTCGCGGTGGCCGCGCGCCGGGGACCGTACCGCGTGTTTCGCGCGCCTCCACGTTCCGAGTACGCGGACGCCGACGCGATGCTCGGGCGCGTCGGCCTCGCCGGCCGCGAAGACGTCGTCGTGCACGCGCTCTCGCACGGCGAGCGCCGACAGCTCGAGCTCGCCGTCGCGCTCGCGCAGAGCCCGCGCCTACTGCTTCTCGACGAGCCGACCGCCGGCATGTCCCCGGTCGAGACCGCACGGATCACCGAGCTCGTGGCGGGCCTCGACCGAGCGCTCACGATCGTCATCGTCGAGCACGACATGGACGTGGTCTTCCGTCTCGCCGATCGCATCACCGTCCTCCACGAAGGCAGGGTCATCGCCGAGGGAACCGCGGCCGAGGTGCGCGGCGACGTTCGCGTCCACGACGTCTATCTCGGCAAGGCGCTCACCGTCGCATGACCGAACCGGCGCTCGCCGTCCAGGGCCTTCACGCGTACTACGGTGAAAGCCACGTCCTGCAGGGCGTCGACCTGGAGGTGGCGAGCGGCGAAGCCGTCTCGCTCATCGGCCGCAACGGCGCCGGCAAGACCACCACGATCGCCTCGATCGCGGGCTTTCTGCGACCGCGAGACGGCACGGTTCGCGTCCACGGTGCCGATCTCACCGGAGCGCCGCCGCATCGCGTCGCCCGCGCCGGCGTCGCGCTCGTGCCTCAGGGCCGCCGCATCTTCGGCGATCTGAGCGTCGGCGAGAACCTGGCGGTCGCCGCGCGCCCAGTGGCGAACGGCTGGG
>DATLPP010000192.1:0-3186 GCA_035535615.1 Candidatus Udaeobacter sp. | reverse complement strand
GGCAGTTCGGGCGGCGCGCATCGACGTGATCTGCGCGACCGACCACAACACCATCGATGGCGCGCTCCGACTGCGCGAGCTCGAGGACGGCTTCCGTGTCGTCATCGGTGAGGAGATCAGCTCGCGGGACGGCGAGATCATCGGGCTCTTCCTCGAGCGCGCGGTCCCGCGCGACCTGAGTGGCGAGGAGACGATCGCGCGCATCCACGACCAGGGTGGTCTCGTGGTGGTGCCGCATCCCTTCAGCATGAATCGGCGCTACCACATGCGGCGCGCCTCCTTGGATCGGCTGCGGTCGCAGATCGACGCGCTCGAGATCTTCAACGCGCGCGAGGCGATCTTCCTGAACAACCGATCCGCCGCCGCGTACGCGAAGGAGCACGACATCATCGGAACGGCCGGGAGCGACGCGCATCGTGCGGCCGAGATCGGCCGCGCATTCGTCGAGATGCCTGACTTCGCCGGGCGCGGCGATTTCCTGAGCTCCCTCAAACAGGGCGTCGCGCAGGGACGGCTGTCCGGCGGCGGGGTCCACGTCTACACCCGATACGACCGGTTTCGGAAGTGGCTGGGACGAAAGAGCCCGACCGAGACTCGCTGAAGCCACGGGCCTCGACGCACGTCGAGGACCCGACCATCGAGCAGCTCGCCGCGGCTGCGGGTCGTACCGACGACCTCGCCGTTCGGCGCCAGCTGTTCGGTTGGCGCGAGCTCATCTCGACGCTGATCCCGATCGCGCTGATCGCGTTCTTCGCGCGGAACGTCGACTGGTCGCAGGCGTTCGCGACCCTCAGCCGGGCCGATCCGCTCTTCGTGGTCGCGGCCCTCTTCGTCTATTACCTCTCGTTCCCGGTCCGTGCCATCAGGTGGGCGCGCCTGCTACGCGAGGGCGGCGTGCGGGTTTTCGGACGCGACCTTCTCGAGATCCTGCTCCTTGGCTGGTTCGTGAACTGCCTCGTCCCCGCGAAGCTCGGCGATCTCTATCGGAGCTACCTCGTGAAGCGCCGCTTCGGGATATCGCTGTCGCGCACGGTCGGCGTCGTCGTCGCGGAGCGGCTTCTCGACCTGTTCGTCGTCTTCGGGCTGCTGGTCGTCGACGGCTACGTCGCGTTCGGACGAACGATCCTGCCCGACCTCAACATCCTGTACGTCACGGGCGGGGCCCTCGGGCTCCTGATCCTTCTCGGTCTGGTCGGCCTCTACGCGATCGGCCCGCGGCTGGGGCGGTTCTTTCCCGCGGAGGTCCGCCGCATCGGCCGGCTCTTCCGTGAGGGCGTGCTCCACAGCTTTCGCGCGCTGCCCGTCGCCGGGCCGCTGACCCTCCTCGTCTGGTTCCTCGAGACGAGCCGCCTTCTGCTCGTTCTCCTGGCGCTCGGTCTCTACCTGCCGCCATCGCAGGTGATCTTCGTCGCCGTCGCGGCGTCGCTACTCACGACCGTCCCGCTCACACCGGCGGGGTTTGGGTTCGTCGAGATCGCGATGGTGTACGTCCTCACGGCGGGATTCGGTCTCGCGCAGAACGACGCCGTCGCCGTCGCCGTTCTCGACCGGGCCGTCAGTGTCTTCTCGGTGATCGTCGTGGGAGGCGTGCTGTATCTGCGGACGCAGCGCACCGAACGGATCGGCGCCGGGCCGTGATCCGCGCGCTCGTCGTTCTCTCGCTCGCGCTGGTTGTGTTTCGCATTCTCTCCGCGGCGTTCGTCGTGACCCAGCCGGGCTTCACCGATGCCTACTACTACGTGGATGTCGCGCGGCGGCTCGCGCACGGCCAGGGGCTCACGGCCGACTTCATCTGGAACTTCCTCGAGGCGCCGCGCCTCGAGGCTCTTCCGGTACCGAGCCATCGCTTCTGGATGCCGCTCGCGACCGTCGTGCAGGCAACCGGAATCGCCGCACTCGAGCCGGTCCTCGGCACATTCCGCTCGGCTCAGGCAGCCATCATCGGCGTCGCCGCGTTCGTACCCGCTGCGGCTTACGCTGCCGCGCGCTCCATCGGCGCATCCACCCGTGCCGCGCTCGTCGCCGCGGGGCTCGCGGGACTCGGTGGGTTCACCTTCGCGCCCGCATGGGTCACGCTCGATTCGTTCGCGATCGCCGCGCTGGTCGGGACGATGTTCTTCGTCGCGTTCGTCCGTGCGGCGGCGGGCGACGTTCGCGCGGCCGTGATCGCCGGCGCGCTCGTCGGGGTGCTGTTCCTCGCGCGCGCCGAGGGCGCGCTCTTCGGCGTCGCACTACTTGCGCTGGTGCTTCGTCCGTCGTCCCGCGTATCCGGGATCGCGGGAAGCGCGGTCGCACTGGCCATCGGCCTTGCGTGGCTCGTGCGCGGTCTCGCGCTCCCGGGTTCGCCCGCGATCGCGCTCGTGAAGGGCGTCTTCCTGGTGCGGTACGAGGACTTCTTCGCGTTGACGCCGAGCGGCAGCGCTGACCTGGCGACGCTGATCGGCGTTCGTCTGTCCGCGCTCGGGTCCGACCTCGTCGTCGCGCTCGCCGCGCTGCTCCTCTTTCTCGCGGTGCCGCTTTTCCTCGGCCTTCGTGCGGGGTGGCGCCACCCGGCCGTCCGAGCCTTCGCGGCGCTCGCACTCCTTATCTACGTCGCCGAAGGACTGATCTGGCCCCTTCATGCGACCCGCGGCTCCTACTTCCACTCGCTCGCCTCGTTCTACCCGTTCGCGATGGCGCTCGTCGCGCTCGGCGGTGAAACGTGGCTCGCTCGGTTCGAGCAACGCGCTCGCCGCCTCGCGACGTACGGGACGCTTGCAGCGGTCCTGGTCCTGGCCGTGTTCGGACTGACGAATTGGGATGCCTCGTTCAACGAGCCGTACCGGGCGCGCGTCGCCGCACTCGATCTCATTCCGCCCGGGCCGTTCCTCGCGATCGACGCCGCGGCGTGGCGGTGGATCTCGGACCGAAGCGTCCTTATCGCCCCCGCCGACGGACCCGAGACGGCGGCGTGCGTCGCCACCGCCTACCACGCTCAATCTCTCGTCCTCGAGGCGGCGCATTTCTCCGCATACCAATCGCTCTATGACGGAAGCGGGTCTCCATGGTTTGGGCTGCGCGGCGAAAGCGGCGCCATACGCGTCTATTCGCTCGTCGGAAATCCCGGCTGTCCGCCGCTGCCTCGGATCATCCGCTGATGACCGCCTGGCGCCTCGCACCGCTCTACGTCGCCGCAGCCGCGTTCGC
>DATLPP010000191.1:0-8120 GCA_035535615.1 Candidatus Udaeobacter sp. | reverse complement strand
GCGTACGAAAAGCACCTGCCGCGCACCGCGAAGGCGCTCGACGCGCTCCGCGACGCTATCGGATCGGCCCGGTACGAGTCGGTCCTGGCCGAGGTGTGGGAGGAGACCGACCGTACGACCGTGGACTACGGGATCGCCGAGAAGGCGGACAACGTCGCGGTGGTGCCGGCCGACATCGGCTGGCAAGACGTCGGCTCCTGGGCGCGCCTGTCCGAGATCGTGTCCAAGGCGGACAACTGGGCCTCTGGGGACTTTGTGGCGGAAGACGCCCACGACAACTTTGTGTGGTCGGAGAGCAAGGTGGTGGCGTTGGTTGGTGTCGAAGGGCTCGTCGTCGTGGAAACCGCCGACGCCCTTCTCATAACCACGAAGGAGCGCTCCGAAGACGTGAAAGCGATCGTCGACCAGCTGAAGAAGGACGACAGGGAGGACCTCCTCTAGCCAGTCCGCCCACCCGCCGACGCCGCCGAGGGCCCCCGCGCGGTGGGGAACCGGCCGGAGGCCGGGGGGTCCGCCGCCGCGTAAAGAGGGTTTCGGTCGGGCTGGCGCCTGGAGTCGCTATTCCCGGGTCTTTTTTACATGCCTGCGGCGGTCGACGACGCTTGCCTGTCTGCTGTCAGGTGGACTCCGACGTTAGAGTGGTATGGGGAGGGCGCCCGAGGGGTGCCCTCTTTTTGTGAGGCGAAAGGAACCAAGTGGCAGTAGCGGCAAAAAATCTGGTCGTCGTGGAGAGCCCGACGAAGGCGCGAACTCTAGAACGGATGCTCGGTCCGGACTACAAGGTCGAGGCCTCGTTCGGTCATATTCGCGACCTCCCGAAGTCAAAGATGGGCGTCAATCTAAAAACGTTCGTTCCGGAGTACATCGTCCCGGACGCGTCGGAGAAGCACGCCCGGACGCTCCGCCGCGAGGCGAAGGCCGCCGAGCACGTCTGGCTGGCCACCGACCTCGACCGCGAGGGCGAGGCGATCGCGTGGCACCTCGCCGACATCATCAAGGTCCCGAAGGCGAAGCTCCGGCGCGTGACGTTCCACGAGATCACCCCGGACGCGATTGCTGAGGCGTTCAAGCACCCCCGCGACATCGACCAGGACCTGGTGAACGCCCAGCAGGCGCGCCGAGTCGTCGACCGGCTCGTCGGCTACACGATGTCGCCACTCCTCTGGAAAAAGATCCGCTACGGGCTTTCGGCCGGCCGCGTCCAATCGGTCGCGCTCCGACTCATCGTCGACCGCGAGCGCGAGATCCAGGCGTTCAAACCGCAGGAGTACTGGACGCTCGAGGCGGCGCTCGCGAACCTCGCAGGCGAGACGTTCTCGGCCGAGGTCATACAGCAGAAGGGCCACAAGCTCGAGATCCACGACGGCGAGGCCGCGGACAAGCATCGCGCGGCACTCGCCGAAGCGAGCTACGCCGTCAAGAGTGTCGAGAAGCGTGAGAGCGGCCGGAACGCCGCCCCGCCTTACACGACGTCGACGCTTCAGCAGGAGGCGTCGCGAAAGCTCGGCTACTCGGTCAAGAAGACGATGGTCCTGGCGCAGCAGCTCTACGAAGGCATCGCGGTCGGAGACGGTGCGCCGGTCGGCCTCATCACCTATATGCGTACGGACTCGCTGCACGTCGCCGAAAGCGCGCTCCATCAGGCGCGCGACGTCATCACAAAGGAATTCGGCGCGCCCTACGCGATTGAAAAACCGCGCCACTACAAGACGCGGTCGAAGGGCGCGCAGGAAGCGCACGAGGCCATCCGGCCGACCGATCTCTCGCGCACACCGGATCGCGTGAAGCGGTTCCTGAAGCCCGATCAGCTCAAGCTCTACACGATCATCTGGCAGCGGACGATCGCCTCGCAGATGGCGGCCGCTCGATTCGAGAACACGCGGCTCGACATCGAGGCGGGTCAGTACACCCTGCGCGCCAACGGACGGCGCGTCCTGTTCGATGGATTCCTCCGCGTGTACTTCGAATCGAGCGACGAGCCCGAGAAGGAGATCTCGCCGCTCCCCGAAGTGCAGGAGGGCGAGGCCCTGAAGCTGCTCGGCCTCGATGCCTCGCAACACTTCACGCAGCCGCCCCCGCGGTTCACGGAAGCGTCGCTCGTGAAGACGCTCGAGGAGTTCGGCATCGGCCGGCCGTCCACGTATGCGCCGACGATCTCGACGCTCGTCGACCGCAGGTACGTGCGCAAGGAAGGCAGAGCGCTGTGGCCCGAGGACGTCGGCTTCGTCGTCACCGACTTCCTGCGCGAGCACTTCCCCGAGATCGTCGACACGGGCTTCACCGTCCGGATGGAAGAGGACCTCGACCGCATCGCCGCAGGTGAGGTTGAGTGGGTCCCGGTCGTCCGCGACTTCTTCGAGCCCTTCGCCAAGCTGGTCGAAGAGAAGAGCAAGAGCGTGAAGAAGTCGGACGTGACCGAGGAGGCGACCGACCGCATCTGCCCGAAGTGCGGACGGCCCGTCGTCATCAAGCTAGGCCGCTACGGCCGGTTCTACTCATGCACCGGCTTCAAGAAGGGCAAGAAGGGCGATCCCCTGCCGCCGGGCGCGTGCGATTACTCCGAGCCGCTCGAGGGGCAGAAGGAGCCGCAACTCGAGCTCCTCGAAGGCGAGATGTGCCCGGAGTGCGGCAAGCAGCTCGCGAGACGGCGCGGGCGGTTCGGCCCGTTCGTGGGCTGCACCGGCTACCCGGACTGCAAATACATCAAGAAGACCCAGCAGAAGACCGGCGTGACCTGCCCCGACTGCGGCAAGGGCGAGCTCGTCCGTCGCCGCGGCCGAGGGCGCTCGATGTTCTTCGGCTGCGAGCGCTACCCCGAGTGCACCTTCACGGCGCGCGAGCTTCCAGGAGCCGCCGCGACCCCAGGCAAAGACGCCGCATAGGCTTGCGCTCGTGAGGGCGCGGCCGGCAACTGCGGACGAAACGCGCGACTGGGACCGGCTCATGCACGAGACGGCGCGTCCGCATCTTCTCCAGTCGACGGGATGGGCCGAGGTGAAGGCTGCCACCGGCTGGCGCGCGGAGCGCTACGTCTTCGAAGAGGCGGATGCACACGTCGGCTGCGTCCAGGTCCTCCGCAAGCGTCTCGTGCGGGGACTCGATGTCGCATACGCGCCGCGCGGGCCACTCGTTGACGACGAGAAGCTCCCCGACGCGATCGTCGCGCTCCGCAAGGCGCTGAGCCGCGGGCTGACCGTGAGCCTCCTCTGCGATCCGGAAGCCGGGGAGAGCGACACGCTCGCGAAAGCACTTGAGGCGCAAGGCGTGCGGCGTTCGCCTGTGTACGTGCAACCGCGGCGAACCCTGCTGATGGATCTCACGCAGGATGCCGACGCGATGCTCGGCGCGATGCGCAAGAAGACCCGGCAGTACATCCACAAGGCGGAGCGTGACGGCGTCGTCACGGAGAAGACCACGGACCTCGCACGCTTTCATCGTGTGCTTCGCACCGTCTCCGAGCGCGACCACTTCGGGATCCACTCTCTCGAATACTTCGCGTCGCTCGTCGAGGCGTTCGGGGACGCCCTGCATCTGCGCATGGCGCGCGTCGATCGAGAGGATGTCGGCGCGTTGCTCGTCATCCGCATCGGCGATCGCGCGTGGGAGCTCTTCGGTGGATGGAGCGGCGCGCACAGCGAGAAGCGTCCGTTCTATCTCCTCAAGTGGCACTCGCTCATGCAGATGAAAGAGCTCGGCGTGCGGCGCTACGACATGTGGGGCCTCGCCGAAGGCAATGAGCTCGCAGGTGTCGAGAACTTCAAGCTCGGATTCGGCGGCGAGATCACTCCGTGGATCGGCGCCCTCGAGACGCCGGTAACCGCGTTCCTCTTCCCGCTCTGGAGGTTCGGCGCGCGTCGGCGTCTCGCCGCCGCGAGCGCGTGACCGAGGCAGGGGTAGGGGCCCCTGATGGGGCAGGGGCCCCAGCGGGCTGGGACGACGCCGCGGTCCGTTCACCGTGCGGTCACGTGCTGCAGTCCGCCGCATGGGCGAAGATCCGCGAGAGCCAGGGTTGGCGCGCCGAGTTCCACCAGTTCGGGGCGCCGCTGCCGGTCGCGCTCGTCCTGTGGCGTTCTCTTCCTGCGGGGCAGAGCCTGGCGTACGTGCCCCGGGGCCCCATCGCCGGCCACGCGTCCGAGCTCGAGGCGGCGCTCGCGAAGCTCGCAGCGCTCGCTCGGGAACGGCGGGCGATCTTTCTGAAGGTCGACCCGGAGATCGACGCCGATTTCGGGGCCGGCCCGCTTCGCGCCGCCGGCTTCCGGCGCGCGCCGGACATCCAACCCGTCATCGCCACGCTCGAGCTCGACCTTGGTCCCGAGGAGGACGCGCTCTTCGCGGCGCTCGAAAAGGACACGCGTTGGAGCGTCCGGCAGGCGGAGAAGCGCGGCGTCAGCGTTCGCGATGCGAGCGGCGACGGCGATCTTCGCGCGCTCTACGACCTGTACGCCGAGACCGGGCAGCGCGCCGGATTCATTACGCGCACCTGGGAGTACTACCGCCGCATGTGGGGGACTCTCGTCACGGCAGGTCATGCGAAGGTCCGCCTCGCCGAAAAGAACGGCAATCCGGTCGCCGGAGCGCTGACCTGGCGCTGCGGCGAGCGCGATGTCTATCAGAGCGCAGCGACCAACGACGAAGGCCGCACGGCCTATGCGGCGTACGCGCTCCTCTGGCGGTGCATCATCGAAGCACGCAAAGGGGGCGCGCGCCGATTCGATTTCGGCGGCATTCCCGCGGACGTCACACGAAAGGACGACCCCATGTACGGGCCTTACATGTTCAAGAAGGGATTCGGCGGAAAGCCGCGGCGGTTCGTCGGCGCGCACGACGTTGTCCCGAACGAGCTCGTGTATCGCGCGTATGCGGTCGCCGAGCCGCTGTACACGAACGTGCTTCGTCTGGTGGGCCGGGTCCGCCGTTGAAGCTGGGCGCGCTACTCGAAGCGACGAAGATCGCGGTGCCAGAAGGTGCCGCCGCGATCGACATTCGTCAGGTCGCATACGACTCGAGGAAGGTGAAGGACGGCGCGCTCTTCGTCACGGTTCCGGGCTTTCACCGTGACGGGCACGCGTTCGCGAAGGACGCTGTCGATCGGGGCGCCGTCGCCGTCATCGCCGAGCACGCGATTGACGTACGCGTCCCGGTCGCTGTTGTGCCCGACGCGCGCGCGGCGCTCGCCGATGTCGCCGCCGAGTTCTTTGACCACCCCACTCGGAAGCTGAAGCTCGCCGCGGTCACCGGAACCGACGGCAAGACCACGACGGTCCACCTGGTGTCCGACGTCCTGGAAGCATCGGGCGCGAAGACCGGCTTCACGACCACAGTGGACTTCAAGGTCGCCGACCGCGAGTGGAAGAACGAGACTCGTCAGAGCACCCAGGAAGCCGTCGAGGTGCAGGAGTTTTTCGCCGAGCTTCTCGTCGCGGGAGCGACGTGGGGCGTGCTCGAGGCGACGAGCCACGCGCTCGCGCTGCGCAAGCTCCGCGGGACGGAGATCGACATCGCGGTCTTCACCAATCTCTCGCCGGAGCATCTCGACTTCCACGGCACGCTCCAGAAATATCTTGAGGCAAAAGGCGAGCTCTTCGCGATGCTGGCCACGTCCGCCGACAAGGGGATTCCGAAGACCGCGGTGCTGAACGGCGACGACAAGCACTGGCGCTATCTTGCTGATCGCGCTGAAGGCGCGAAGGTCGTCACGTACGGGATCGAGGCGCTCTGTGATGTGCAGGGCACGGTCCTCGCCTCCGACGCGGCGGGATCGCGCATGCGGATCACGGCCGCGGGCCAGTCCGTCGAGCTGACGCTTCCGCTCGTCGGGAGGTTCAACATCCACAACGCGCTCGCCGCCGCGGCCGCCGGTCTCGCGGCCGGCGCCACGCTCCAACACGCACGCGACGCCCTGTCGCAAGCGCGTGCGGTGCGCGGACGCATGGAGCGCGTCGAGAGCGGACAGCCTTTCAGCGTGATCGTCGACTACGCGCACACTCCCGAGTCGCTCGACAAGGTGCTCGGCCTCCTTCGCCCGCTGACGAAGGGGAAGCTCATCGCGGTCTTCGGAAGCGCCGGCGAGCGCGACCGCGCGAAGCGGCCCGCGCTCGCGGAGATCGCCGCGAAGTACGCGGACTTGTTCGTGATTACGCAAGAGGATCCGCGCCTCGAAGATCCGTCGAAGATCCTCGAGGAGATCGAGCAGGGCGCCATCGACGCGGGCAAGCAGAAAGGGACGGACTACCTGGTGATCGACGACCGCCGCGAAGCGGTGGCGGAGGCGATCCGCCGCGCGGAACCGGACGACACGGTTCTCCTCGCCGGTAAGGGCCACGAGGAGTCGATCATCGTCGGCGAAGAGAAGCGTCCGTACGACGAAGCCACGGCGGCGCGCGAGGCGTTGAAAACGCGCGGCTTCGGCGCATGAAGCGTCGCTCCGGAGCGACCGCGGCTCAGACGCGCGCGTACGCGGCCCGGCCGGATGTGCTCGCGCCGCAGCTTCGTGCGGAGATCGCGACCGTTCCGGCGACTCCACACGGCAAGCCCGCGCTCATCCTCGTCATGGGCCTGCCGGGCGTCGGCAAATCGCACTGCGCGCGGCTTCTTTGCGATCGGCTCGGCGCGGCGCACGTCGCGAGCGACGAGCTTCGCAGCCGGCTCTTCATCGCGGCGTCCTACGCGGACGCGGAGAACCGCGCGGTCTTCGCCGCTGCCACATCACTGGTGGACGGACTGCTCGGCGAGGGGCACCGCGTCGTCGTCGACGCCACGAACCTCGTCGCGAGAAACCGCGCCGGCACGGTCGAGGCGGCGCGGCGGCGCGGTGTTCCGGTCACCTACGTGCGGATCACGGCATCCGACGAAGACGCCCGCGTGCGGCTCGCGTCACGCCGCGCGGCTCGCGCACCGGGCGACCACTCGGAAGCCGACGAGGCCATCTACGACCGCATGCGCGCGCAACGGTTCGAGCCGCCCGCGGAGGGCTTCCTCGATCTGGTCAACGGACCCGAGCTCGCAAACGAGATCGATCGGATCGTCGCCGCGGTCGAGGCCGCATCCTGATGCTCCGATCGCGCGAGCTCGTTTTTGCCGGCGTGGCGGCCGTTCTGCTCGTCCTCTACCTCGGGATCGGGGTGCGGGTGGGACCGGCGTTCATGCCGCCGGCTAGTCCGACGCCGACGCCGTCGAAGCCCGTGTCGCTTGTCCCACTACCGACCGGTGCGGACGTCACGGTCAGCGGGACGATCGCGTTCGCGTTGCGCGGCGACGTCTACGTGCTATCGGGAAAGGGATACGTCCCGCTGACCTCCGATGGCCGATCGCACCAACCGAGCATCTCCACCGATGGTCGGACCGTGTTCTTCGCGCGCATCGAGGAGATCGACGGAAAGCGAACTGTCGATGGCCAGGTCGTACCGGCGCATCTGCGTTTCTCGAATGTCGTCTCGAGCGGCAGCGACGGTGGTACCGAAACGGTCCTGGTCAATGGGCTTATCAAATCCGCCGACGGTTTTCATCTGGTGACGTGGTACGACAGCCCTACCGTGTCGCCCGATGGAAAACGCGTCGCGGTGGTCGCCGACGACGGCCACGGTTATTCCGACCTCATGCTCTTCGACGCGCTGACCGGAAAGCAGGCCGTCCCTCTGTCAGTCGGCTCGAATCTCGCCGACCCGGCATGGTCGCCCGATGGCAAGACGGTCGCGGTCACCTCCTACACGCTCGGAAATCCACGATTGCTTCTCGTACCTGCTGACGGCCGCGCATCGGTCCCGGTGACGACCCCGGAAGGCGAGCCGTATCGGGCGTCTTACTCGCCGGACGGCGCGTGGCTCGTGTACACGCTTCGTCATGACAATCGGAACGACCTTCACGTGATCCAGATCAGCGGAGCCAAGAAGGACATCGCACTCACGAACGACGGCGCGAGCTGGAACGGAGCCTTCTCACCCGACGGCAAACAGATGGCATTCCTCCGGGAGAAGGACGGAGTCATCGATCTCTACTCGATGGATCTTGGCGATGCTCTTACGGGTGGATCAGCGAAGAGCGCGATCAAGCTCACAAGGGGCGAGGGCATCGACGGCGCTAGCCGACCGGCTTGGGGAGGCTGATCGCCTTACCTGCGGCTT
>DATLPP010000190.1:0-14347 GCA_035535615.1 Candidatus Udaeobacter sp. | reverse complement strand
GAGGAAGTCGAATACGTCGACGGCATCGAGAACCCGGGCGAGGCGTTCCCGAACATCGTCCGCTGGATGGTGAAGCATGACTACTCCGACGGAGATATCGCGAAGGCCATCGGCGGCAACGTGATGCGGGTGCTGCAGGAGGCGTGGTTCCGATAGGGGACTGATCGGGTCTGACTCGGGGCATTTGATGCGGAGGAGACTGCGATGGATCAGCAAAGCAGTTACGTTGTTTGAGGGAGTTTCATCGAAATGACAATTCAAAAGATCGCTTCACTCGTCGCGGCTCTTGTCGCCTCACTCACGATCGCGTGCGCCGCGGCCCCAAGCAGCGGGAGCAGCCCAACGCCAACGGCCTCACCGGTTCCGAGCGCGACCACGCAGCCGACGACGGCTCCGACCGCGACTCCGACCGCGGCGCCCGAGGCCGCGTATCTGGATGACCGAAGTAGCGCCGAGCAGGTGATCCGCTCTTACTACGACGCGGTCAGCAAGCGGCAGTACCTCCGCGCGTACTGGTACTGGGAGTCGAGCACGACGCTCCCGCCCTACGACACATTCGCCAAGGGCTTCGCGGACACCACATCGGCGCAAGTTGAGCTCGGGACCGTGGGCGGCAGTCCCGGCGCCGGGCAGCTCTACTGGAGCGTTCCCGCAGCCGTCTTCTCGACAACGAGCGCCGGGGCGCAGAACTTCGTGGGCTGCTACACGGTGCATCTCGCGCGGCCCGAGATTCAGACGGATCCGCCGTTCAAACCGATCGCGATCCAGACCGCGCAGGTGTCGTCCGTCGCGAGCCCCGCGGCAGCCCGGAGCGGGCTGGCCACCGCGTGCGGAACCGCGAACGCGACGCCGCTGCCGTGGGGCGCTGCAGGCGCCGGCATCGATTCGTCGCACTACGTGGACAACCGCAGCGCGGGCGAACAGGTCATCCAGTCCTACTACAACGCCGTGAACCGGAAGGAATACGCGCGCGCGTACGGATACTGGGAATCCGGTGCGGCGGGACTTGCCCCATTCGGGACTTTCGCAGCCGGATACACGAACACGAAGTCGGTCGCGCTGGTGACGAAGCCAGGCACTACCGATGTCGGCGCGGGCCAGCTCTACTACAGCGTGCCCGCGGTCGTGACCGCATCGAATGCCGATGCCAGCACGACCATCTTCTCGGGTTGCTACAAGCTGCACCTCGGAAGCCCGAACATCCAGGCGACGCCGCCGTTCCAACCACTCGGCATCCAATCCGCAAAGATCGCGCAGGCGGCGAGCGGTGCGGACCCGAACAACCTTCTGAACTCGGCGTGTTCGTGATCACGTCCGAGTAAACCGAATCCGTCGCGCGGGCAAGCCGGTTCTTCAGGGACCGGCGTGCTCGTTTCGCTAGTTCTTCGGAGCGAGCTTCTTTCCGCGCGTGATGGTGTAGCCGCGAGCCTCGCGGTCGAGGCCGCGTCCCCGCGCGCCGAGCTTCTGCGCGACGACCTCGCGATGCTGCTCAGTGCGGTTCCCGCCGAACTTGAACTTCGCGCGCACGTCGGTGACCGTGAGGCGGATTCCGCGGATCGCGCCGAATTGCTTGGCATACCTGTTGTCACCTGGCTCGACCGGTGCGTGCTTCCCCTCGGGCTGAAAGTGCGCGAGCTGGGCCTCAAGTATTTTCGCAAGGGTCGCGTCGTCGTCGATGGGCTCGATATCGCACGCGAGCTGCACCGCCGCGTAATAGCTCGTGGGGACGCCGTACTCATCCTGGTTCCAATGTCCGGGGATGTACGCGTACGCGCCGAAGACCGAAAGGAGCGCGCGCGGCCGCTCCTCGATGGCCTTCCAGACAGGGTTGATGCGCGCGAGATGGAGCAGCACGGTCTTGTCGCCGTCCCAGATGAAATGCGTGGGGACGACGATGGGGAGGTCGCGCGTCGGCGCGCCGGGGACGATGAAGTCGCCGAAGTCGTGGGTCTTGAGGAAGTCGCGCCACTCGGCGTCGGTGAGCGGTTCGTCGTGTCTATGGATCAGCATCGAGTGAATGATGAACGGTCGGGGTGACCGGACTTGAACCGGTGACTTCAGCGTCCCAAACGCTGCACTCTACCAACTGAGCTACACCCCGAGCGACGGATGGTGCGCATCACGTGGCAGTTGGCGCACACGAGCTCGCATTTTGTCAGCTCCGCCAGCGTGATTGTACGCGAGCGACTCGTCACCATCTCGCTGATGTTTCCAATTTTCTTGGAGCCCCGGGAGGTGATCCCAGTGCATCACCCACACCGGGAACACTTCACCGCAATCCGCGCAAGGCACACCTTCTTTGAGTGCGGCCATCCACGCGCGCGCCTTCATCAGATGGACTCGTCGACGGGCTCGTCGCGCGGCCTTTCCACGCTCGTGGTAATAGCGACGGTCGTAGGCACGGCGACATTGACGGCAATAGGAGAACTGCCCGGTGCGCGAATCATGGAATTCGCTTGGTGCTTTCCAGAGGCCGCACATTACGCACCTCCGGAGGGCGACCTCGTTAGACAAGGTTGGTTCCTTTTGACCTCCGTCATCCACCGGAAACGTCCCAATGTCCCCAGCCGGCTCGCGCGAATGTCCGGATCGCGTGGCAATTTGCGCACACCAGCTCGCACTTCGCTATCTCGTCAAGGATCTTCTGGCGGGAGCGACCCCTGAAGTCCGTGCTGATGTTGCCGAGCTTGAGCGCCCCAGGCAGGTGATCCCACTGCATCACCTCGGGCGGAACAACTCGACCGCAGTCGGTGCATGGGAGTCCCCCCTTGAGACTGAGCAGCCATTCGTGGCGGCCTCGCTCCCATATGCGAGTTGGCACGCGCGTTCCACGTATCCGCTCGTACCGTTGGTGGTCGATGACGGCACGGCAGGGCTTGCAATACACCTGCACGCCATCTAGTCGGTTCTTGTTCTTTTGGAACTCAGAAAGAGCTTTGATCTCGCCACATCTGGCGCAGCGTTTCATCCTTTAGCCCATTCGTTCGATATCAACATAGATATCGGCACGTGCTTGCACGCCCCGGCGCCCTGCGAATCGGTTACGTCACCATGCCGATGTGAAATCGCGTTCGCTAGCGCTGTCCGCGACGCTCGCCCTCGTCCTACTGCCGTCGCAGCTGCCGGCGGCGGCGCTGCCGCTTCTGCGCACGGAGTGGAACGCGTCGAGCGCGGAACTCGGGTGGGTCGTCTCCGCGTACCTCCTCGGGTACGCGGCCGCGGTCCTCGTCGTCCTCCCGCTCACTGATCGCGTGCGGCCGTCGCGCGTCATCGCGATCGGAGCGCTCGTCACGGCCCTCGCGAACCTCGGCTTCGCGTTCGCAGCGCACGACGTCATCAGCGCGTCAGCGCTTCGCGTGGTCGCAGGGTTCGGTCTCGCAGGCGTGTACATGCCGGGCGTGCGTCTCGTCGCCCAGAGCTCCGACCCCGCGCGCCGAGGGCGAGCGGTCGGCCTCTACGTCGCGGCGTTCTACCTCGGCGGCTCGCTCTCCTTCCTCGCGACGGGATTGCTGCTCGAGCCGTTCGGGTGGCGCGGTGCGGCCCTCATCCTCGGCGCGATCGGCCTTGCCGCGTTGCCGGTCGCCGTGATCAGCTCACGGGGAGTACCCGAGACCACCGGCGAGCGCGGGCACCTGGATCTGCGCGTGCTCCGTAATCCGCCATTGGTCCGCACGATCGCCGCGTACGTCGGGCATTCGTGGGAGCTCTTCATCGTTCGCGCGTGGCTCGCCGCGTTCCTCGCCGCGGCGTTCGCCCTTCGCGGTCTATCGCCGACCGACGCGTCGGCCACCGCAAGCCAATGGGCCGCGTTGCTCCTCGCTCTCGGCGTGCCCGGCGTCTTCATAGGGGGTTGGCTGTCCGATCGCGTTGGTCGCACGCGCGCCGCGATCCTCTATGCGCTGGGAAGCGGCGCCATCTCGATCGGCTTCGGCACGATGCTCTTCGCGCCGTGGCCCGCGATCGTGGCGGTAGGCGCCATCTACGGCGCGCTCGTCGCGGCGGATTCGGCGGTCTACTCGACCGCCGTGACCGAGCTCGCGCCCGCCGCACGCATCGGCTCGGCGCAGGCGCTGCAGGCCGTCGCCGGGTTCGGGATCGGCTCGCTCGGGCCCGTCGTTGCCGGCATCGCGCTCGACCTGGGCTCCGGTTGGGTCGGGCCGTTCCTCGTGGCCGGAACCGTCGGAATCGCGACCGTGCTCCCACTCGCCGTCGCCTTGCGCGAGCGGCCGCTCATCGCATTCGATCGCACGTGATCATCGTTGTCGAGGGGCCGAGCGGCGCGGGGAAGACGACGTGGTGCCGAACGCACGGCGGGCAGTACGCGCTACTCGAAAGCCTGCCGGATCACGCGACGGTCCCGACCGATCCGCAGGCCGCGGCGAGATTCTGGGTGGATCGAAACGTCGCGCGCTGGGACGAGGTCCTCGAGCGGGAGGCGCGCGACGGACTCGTCATCGTCGACACGGATCCCTTCAAGCTCCACTACGTCTGGACGCTCTTCCGCACCGGTCAGGTCAGCGAAATCGAGTGGACGATGCAGCGCGATGCGGCACGCGACGCCTTCGCGTCCGGCCGCTATGCGCTCGCCGATGTGATCCTGGTAGCGGACGTCGATGTGGCTACGCTTCGCGCGCGGCGCGAGGCCGATCCGTTGCGCTCGCGGCGCAACTTCGAGCGGCACGTTCTCCTGCGCGATGCCCTGCTCCGCTGGTATCGAGCGATCGATCGACTCGAGCCGGGCCGGGTCGTGTTCGGTCTTCCAGCCAACGGCCTCACACCGCAGCTCATCGCAAAAGGCAAGCGCGCGAACCGATCGGGCCTCGACCTGTTCGACCGACTGATGAGCGAGCTCGCCGCCGTGTAGCCGGCGACAAAAAACAACGCTCCCGTCCACGTACGCTTAGACCGAAAGCTCTGAAGGGGTGGGAGTCCATGTTCGCGGCCTGGGGGCGGTTCGTGTACCGGCGACGCTGGCCGGTCCTTGCGGTCTCGGGTGTCCTGCTCCTTCTGTCGATCTTCATCGTGATCCAGGGGGGGAAGCTGCAGTCCGGCGGTTTTATCGAGACCTCCGAATCCGGTCGGGCCTCCCGACTCATCGAGCGCGAGCTTCCGCGCGCCGGCGCGGCCACGTTCACGCTTCTCTTCTCGAGTGACAGGCTGACCGCGACGAGTCCGGAGTTCCGCGCAGCCGTCGACGCGGCGCTCGCGCCCCTCCGGAGCGATCCCCGCGTCGCCGCCATCACCACACCCTTCGACGGGACGGCCCTGGACCCGACGAGGCTGATCTCAAAGGACGCGCACGCGGTCGCGGTCGACGTCGCGGCGAAGGACGACCTCGCCACGGCTCGCGATTACTACCCCGAGCTGCGCGCGCTGGTCCGCTCCGACACGCTGAGCATCCAGGCCACGGGACTTCTCGCCATCAACAACGGATTCAACGACGTGCTCCAGCAGGACCTGCGCAGGGCCGAGACCGTTTCGCTCCCCCTAGCCCTGGTGCTCCTTCTCGTCGTCTTTGGGTCGTTCGTCGCGGCCCTCGTGCCGCTCGGCGTCGGCGTCCTCGCGGTCGTGGGCGGCATCGCGGGCATGTTCCTCGTCGCGCGGGTCACCGACGTGTCGGTCTATGCGCTGAATGTCGTCACGCTGATCGGCCTCGGCGTCGCCATCGATTATTCGCTCTTCATCACCAATCGCTTCCGCGAGGAGATGCGGCGGGGCCACAGCGGCAACAACGCGCTCGCCATCGCGATGGCAACGTCGGGACGCGCGATCACGTTCTCGGGGTTGACGGTCGCGATCGGTCTCTCCGGGATGCTCTTCTTCCAGGGGACGTTCCTCTCATCGATGGGAATCTCCGGCGCGATCGTCGTCGCAAGTGCGGTCTTCTATGGCCTGACCTTCCTTCCCGCGCTCCTCGCCATCATCGGGCGGAATCTCGGGCGGGGGCGTGTCCCGTTCCTACAACCGGATTCCGCGGGGACCGGCTGGTGGCACACCATCGCGACGACTGTGATGCGTCGGCCGCTCGTCGTTCTCATTCCGGTCGTCGCGTTCATCCTCGTCCTGGGTTCGCCGTTCCTCCACCTGCGCCTCGCGAACAATGACGTGACCGCGCTGCCGACCCACGAGGAGTCGCGCGCGGCATTCGACAGGCTTGTCAACGAATTCCCCGGGGGCAACCAGACGAACATCACCGTCGTGGTCGAGTACCCCAGCGGCGATCCGCTCGCGCCCGCGCGGATCCCCGGGATGGTCGCCCTGGCGAAGAGGATCGCGCTGCTACCGAACGTCGATGCGATCACAAGCCCGGTCACCGCCTCGGGTGACTCGAGCGTCGAGGCGGCCCAGTGGGCTGCGCTCTACTCGCAACCGCGGTCACAGCTTCCTCCGCAGCTCCAGGCGCTGATCCGAGGAACCGTCGGCGAGCACATCGTCGTGTTCAACGTCGTTACGCAGAAGGGCATCTACAGCGATGAGTCGCGCCAGCTCGTCCGCTCGCTCCGCGCCCTAGCGTCGCCGCCGGAGGCGACCATCGCGGTCACCGGTTTCACGGCGATCGACCTCGATACCGTCGACTTCATCGCGGGTCACACGCCCGCGGCGCTCGCCTACATCGTGGCCGCGACGATGCTCGTGCTGTTCTTCCTTCTCGGCTCCGTGATCCTGCCGCTCAAGGCGGTCGTCATGAACCTGCTGTCGATCTCCGCATCGTTCGGCGCCATCGTGTGGATCTTCCAGGATGGCCACCTTGCGGCGCAGCTCGGATTCACACCCGGCTCCATCGACCCAACCCTGCCGGTGATCATGTTCTGCACCGTGTTCGGCCTTTCGATGGATTACGAGGTGCTGCTGCTCTCGCGGATGCAGGAGGAATATCTGCGGACGCGCGATAACACGAGTGCCGTCGCCACCGGCCTCGAAAAGAGCGGTCGCCTCATCACCGGCGCCGCGGCGATCATGGTCGGCGTCTTCGCGGCGTTCGCGCTCGCGGACATCGTCCTCATCAAGGCGATCGGGCTCGGCATGGCCATCGCCGTCGCCATCGACGCGACCCTCGTCCGCGCCCTCGTCGTGCCGGCGACGATGCGCCTCCTCGGCGACCTCAACTGGTGGGCGCCCGGACCGCTTGCGCGGCTGCAGCGTCGTATCGGTCTTTCGGAGTCGACGGCCTAACACCCAAGCCCTATAGACCGTCCCCGTAGCATTGGCGCTCGTGCAACCGGTGCCCGCGACGCCCACGGGCGGCGCGACGCTGCGGCCCCTCGGTATAGGCGACGTCCTGGACCGCGTCTTCGCCATCTACCGCGCGCGTGCGGTCGGCCTCTTCGTCCTCGGCCTGATCCTCTTCGTCACGCTAGTGCTCGCGTGGATCGTCCTCAGCGTCGTTTTTGCATTCGCGGGGCGGTCGACCTTCACTCGGCTTTCGCAGCAGCCCACCAACGACCCGCTCGCGCTTCTGGAGAATCCCGCGTTCCTCGACCTGATGGGCGCGCTGTTCCTGTATTTCATCGTCGGTTGGGTGATCACGCTGCTCGTCGGCGCCGTGTTCACCGGAGCGGTCATCGACGCTGCGGCCGCGGCGCATCTTGGCCACGAACGGTCGCTCTCGCAATCCTTCGTGGTGGGGTTCGGGTCGTCGCTGCGCATCTTCTTCGCCGGCGTGCTCGTCACGATCGCGATCACGCTGATCGGGGTCGTGTTCAACGTCGCGAGCGCATTTGTCAGCAACGACATCGTCCTCTTCCTGATCTTCTGTGTGTATCTCTTCGTCCAGATCTACGTTCAGGCCTCGTGGTTCGTATCGCCCGTGATCGCGACGATCGAGCATCACGGCCCGATCTCATCGCTTCGCCGGTCGTGGCAGCTTTCGACCGGTTTCCGCTGGCGCATCGTCGGGTTGGTCCTGCTCCTCGTCGTGCTCTTCCTGGTCCTCTTCGTCCTGGTGGTCTTCCTCGTGGGCGCCATCACCGCGTTGAATCAGACCGCCGGCGCGATCGCGGTCTTCATCGCGGCCTTCGCGGCGATACCGCTTTGGATGCCGCTCTTCTTCGGCACGATGACCGTGCTCTATTACGATCTGCGCGTTCGCAAAGAGGGATTCGACTTGCAGCTCGCCGCGGAGGCCATGCCGCGCGCCTAGCCTCCGTCCTCACATTCGTCGTCGTCGTCACGGTGGCGACGGCCGGGATTACGAACGCCGACACCGTGGACCTCGCCGCCTACCGCTCGCGGCTTCGTGACGCGCGAACGCTCCTCCTCCAAGCGCGCGTCGCCACCGACGCGCAGCGGCCGGCCCTCGTCGAACGCGTGCGGACCGCCCTCCTGCAGACGACCGGTGTCCGGACCGCCGATGGGTCGGTCATCGCGTTGGATGAAACGCGTACGGCTCGCCGGCTGGCGACGACGACCGCGGGGATCGATGCCGGCCTCGCGGATGTCGATCAGCTCATCGCGATCACCGATCGCGCGATCAGCCCCCCGTTCAACGTCGCGCAGGCGAACGCGCGGCTTCAGAGCTTCGCCGTTGCGGAAGAGACCCGCTCCGGCAGCAACGATCTCCTTTCGGCCATCGGGTCGTTCCTCGCCCGACTCTTTCCATCGGCGGACGCCCGGCTCCCGCCAGGCAGCCTCGAGCTCACGCTCACGATCGCGGGCGTCGCCCTGCTCATCGTCGTTGCCGCCATCCTGGTCCGCGGGGTACGCGAGCGGATCCGGCGCGAGACGGTGCAGCCCGGGGCGCACGCCGAGGCGGCGGCCAGCGCCGGGGCGCAGCTCGCCGCGGCCGAGCGTGCCGCACTCTCCGGCGACCCCCGCGCCGCGCTTCACGCCTTCTACCGCTACGCGATCCTGACGCTCGCCGAGCGGCGGCTGCTCCGGTACGAGCCGTCCCTCACCGATCGCGAGCTCCTCGAGCGAGCATCCTCGCTACCTCAGGTCGAAACGCTGCGCGAGCTGATTTCGCTGCACGATCGCGCGTGGTTCGGGCTGAAAGGCGCGACCGCTGAAGAGGCCGACCACGCACGTGACCTCGCGGACCGGGCCGTCGCATGAGACGGGTGCGGATCGATCCTCTCTACGCGGTGGCCGCCGTCCTCCTCATTGTGGTCATCGGGCTCGCGATCTTCGTCGGCTCGAACGCGCAGTCCCAGGGCCGGTCTGGGTCGGCTCTCGACGGCACGAGCGGCGGCGCAGCGCGGTTGCGCGCGCTCCTGGATGAGCTTGGAGGCCGGACCGTCATCGTTCAGGGCGAGCGCTTCTCGCCGCGCGATACCGGCGTGAACGTCCTGTTCATGCTCGGCGCCACCGAGCCGGTGGACGACGCCGACGCCGTCGCGGTGAGGACGTTCCTCCAGGGCGGAGGCACCCTCATCGTCGCAACGGACCTGGGCCTCGCCGAATCGTCGGTGCTCCGGACCTACGGTCTCAGCCTTGGCGACGGCGCGGGCCCAAGTCGCTACGACGCGAGCTCGGTGATCGCGGCCACGGCCAGCGCGGGCCAGATCACCATCGATCGCGGCCGGATCCTTACGCTCAGCGATCGCTGGTCCCCCGTGATGCGCAGCGACGGGCGCACGCTCGCGGCGATGACGCGCGAGGGCTCGGGGACGCTCATCGTCGTCGGGAGCCTCGCGCCATTCATCAATCAGTACCTGGGGGTCGCAGACAACGGTCGCTTCGCCCTGTCGCTGGCGGCCGCCGGGTTCGGGGCGGGCCGCTCGATCGGGTTCGACGAATATCACCATGGCGCGCATCCGTCGCCCGAGCTCTTGGCCGTGCTCGAGCGAACGTGGTTCGGCCGCGCCATGCTCCTCGCCGGCGCGTTGATCTTTGTCTATCTGTGGTGGTCGGGCCGCCGATTTGGCCCGGCGCTTCCGGCGGACCCGCGGCCACCGCGCTCGAGCCTCGACTACATCCGCGGATTCGCCGGACTCCTGCGCCGCTCCGGTCGAGATGAGATCGCGCGCGAGCGTCTTCGACGCGATCTGCGCCTCGGGCTCGCCGCCCGCTACGGCCTCGATCCGGCCACGCCCCTCGATCGCATCCTCGCGACCGCCGGCGCCGACGATCCGGCGCTCGCGGCCGAGGCGCGCGCAACCGACGCGGCGCTCGCGGGCCGCTTGCGCGATAACGAGCTGCTCCGTACGGTCGCGCGGATCGAAAGCCTTGTCGCGAAGAAGGAGAGACCGTGACCACGAAGGAAGTCGCCCAGCGGTTCACCGACAGCGTGCACAAGGTCATCGTTGGTCAGGACGAGACCATCCGCCTTGCGTTCATGGCCCTCGCGCTTCGCGGGCACATCCTCATCGAGGGCGTGCCCGGCACCGCGAAGACCCTTCTCGCGCGCACCGCCGCGCGGCTCATCGGCGGCAGCTTCAAACGGATCCAGTTCACACCCGATCTCATGCCGAGCGACATCGTCGGGACGAGCATCTTTGAGATCACCACCGGCTCGTTCCGGATCCGACTCGGTCCCGTGTTCGGGAACGTGGTGCTCGCCGACGAGGTGAACCGCGCGCCGGCCAAGACCCAGGCCGCGCTCCTCGAGGCGATGGAAGAGCGACAGGTCACGCTCGAGGGCGAATCGCACGCTCTCCCCGACCCATTCATCGTCATCGCGACCCAGAACCCGGTCGAATACGAGGGGACCTACCCGCTTCCCGAGGCCGAACTCGACCGTTTCCTCTTCAAAGCGATCGTCGCCTACCCGCAGCAGCCCGAAGAGGCCGCGATCCTCCGCCGGCACGACAAGGGTCGTCCGCTCGATCTCGTGGACACCCTCGAGCCTCTCGGACCCACCGACCTCGTCACGTCGCGCAACGAGATCGAGAACGTCACCGTTGAGGACTCCGTCGTCGGGTACATCGTTCGCATCGTCGAGGAGACGCGCCGCTCCGGCGATCTCGTGCTCGGCGCGAGTCCGCGGGCCGGCGTCCATCTCCTGCACGCCGCGAAAGCCGCGGCCGCGCTCGACGGGCGCGATTTCGTCACCCCCGACGACGTGAAGTCGCTCGTGCCGCCGACGCTTCGGCATCGCGTCGTGCTCAAGGCCGAAGCCGAGATCGAAGGCGTCGACGCCGACGCGGCGCTTCGCAGAGTCCTCGCGCGCCTCGATGTCCCGCGTTGATCCAGCCCCGCAAGAAGCGCCCGAGCCGGCTCCCATTCGCCCCGCTCCCGCGCCTCCTCGCCTTCGTCCTGCTGAGCGCGATTCCGATCGCGCTTGCCACGTTTTACGAGCCGCTGGCGTGGGGCGCCCCGGCCATCTGGGCGATCGCCGTGATCCTCGCGGTGATCGACGCGCGCGGGACGCGAGCGCTCACCACCGATGA
Organism: Candidatus Udaeobacter sp.; assembly: GCA_035535615.1. Taxonomy (GTDB): domain Bacteria; phylum Chloroflexota; class Limnocylindria; order P2-11E; family P2-11E; genus 3-1-20CM-2-70-9. The sequence goes on along the minus strand of DATLPP010000190.1, from coordinate 3,020 downwards.
CGTGTCGCGTGTGATCACCGACCAGCCGACACTGCGCGCCGCGAACCCCGTTCGGCTCACCGTGCGAAACCCGCTGACGCGCCGTCTCGCGGTTACGATCCGGGACGAGCCGCCCGCATCATTCGACGTCGATCGCAGGTCGGTCGGAGTCGACGTCGACGCGCGTGCGTCGGCCAGCGCCGAATACTCGGCGCGTCCGCGGCATCGTGGCACATTCCGGTTCGGCGACCTGCACACGCGGCAGCCCGGCCCGCTCGGACTCATCGAGCGGCGCGGCCGCGTGGATGCCGCGGTCGACGTGAAGGTGTACCCCGACCTGCGCGAGATACGCCGCTACGAGATCACGCTGCGCCGCGGTCTCGCCTACGACGCGGGCCAGCGGCGGGCGCGCATCCCGGGGGCGGGCAGCCTCTTCGCGCGACTTCGCGACTACGGCCCGGACGATGACCCGCGCTCCATCTCGTGGGCGGCGACGGCCCGGCGCGGCCGGCCGATCGCGGTGGAGTACGAGACCGAACGGCAGCAGCGTCTGCTGATCCTCCTCGACGCCGGCCGGATGATGTCGAGCACCCTCGGGACGCTCACGAAGCTCGACCACGCCGTGAACACCGCGCTCATGCTCGCGTACGTGGGCAGCGCAAAGGGCGATGAGGTCGGCCTCCTCGGATTCGCCGACGATGTCCGCAGCTACCTTCCGCCGCGCCGCGGTCGCGGCCAGTTCCTCCGGATCACCGAGGAGCTTCGCCGCATCGAGGTGACCACGACGGAGTCGGACTATCGGTCGGCACTCGAGTTCCTGCGGGCGCGGGCCGCACGTCGGGCGCTGGTGGTGCTCTTCACCGACCTCGTCGATGAGGAAGCATCGCGATCCCTGGTCGCGGCCGTCACGCGGCTCGCCGGCAACAATCTCGTGCTTTGCTGCCTTCTGGCGGACCCCGAGCTCGCCGAGGTCGCGGCGCGCGTGCCCGATTCGACCGTTTCGCTCTACGAGCGCGTTGTCGCGCGCGAGGTGCGCGACGCGCGCGCCAAGGCGCTCGCCACCCTGCGCCGGCGCGGCGTGCACACGATCGACGTGCCGTCTGATCGCCTCACGGTCGCGACGATCCAGCGCTACATCGAGCTCAAGAAGCGCTTTCTCTGAAACCGGCGCAGGCGGAGGAGCCGGTCGGCGAAGAGGACATAGCAGAGGACGATCGCCCCGCTCGCCAGTCCGACCGCGACCTTCACAGCCGCGGGCGCGGCGCTCGGTGAAACGTACACCTCGATGAGTCCGGCGAATCCGAGCATGACGATGACGAGCAGGAGGATCCGCATCGCCTGAATCCCCGCGAGGCGGAGAGCCGTGCCGCGCGTGCGCTCGCCGGGCTGAAGGATCGCCCACGCGAAGCGCAGACCGGCCGCGCCTGAGAGAACGATGGCGGAGAGCTCGAGCACGCCGTGGCCCGAGATGAATGTGAGCAGCGTCCACGACAGACCGGACGCCTGCAGGACGGCGAAGACCGTCCCGATGAGCGCGCCGTTCGAGACCAGGATGTAGACGGTGAGCAGTCCGGCGGTTAAGCCGCCGGCGAATGCGACGACCGCGATGCGGACGTTGTTCACGATGATCGTGGGGCCGGCGTTCAACCGCAGCGCCTCGGGAAGCTCGGTGCCCGGCCGTCGGCGCGCGAGCTCGTCGCGGAACGAAGCGGGGAGCGCGCCTGCCGCGATATCGGGTGAGAGCAGGCCGGCAAGAAATGCCACGAGGGCAGGGCCGAAGAGGAGGATCGCCGAAGCGAGGATGAACTTCGCGTTCGCGCGCACGGTCGCCGGAATGTCACCGAGGATGAATCGACGCAGCCGCCGCACGCTCGTCGGCGATTCGCTGTAGACGAGGGCGTGCGCGCCGGCGACGAGATCGTTCAGCTCGAAGGCGACGACGTCGCGTGAAAAATCGCGCTGCGCGATCGCGAGGTCTCCGGTCGCCGCGCGGTAGAGCCGACCGAGCTCCAGCACCTCGTCGGCCTTGAGGCGATCGACGCGACCGGCAGCGGACGAGACGAGGTCCGCGAGGCGCGACCAGCGGCCGAGGTGATCTTCGACGAAACGGTCGATCGCGCCCGGAGCTGCGATCCGCGGCACGGCCGGAACGTAACATTTATCGGTGACGATCGCGATGGGCCGCCTCGAAATTGAGACCCCCGATCACGTTGTGCTCCGCTTTCAGCTCGCCGGCGCGGGCAATCGCGGGTTCGCCGCGATGGCGGACTTCCTGATCGTGGCCGTCGTCACCTTCGCCATCGAATTCTCGTTCCAGAAGCTCACCGAGATCGATCCGTCTCTCGACGATTGGGCCGGCTGGCTCGTGTTCTTCCAGCTCCTCATCGCCTGGCTGTACTACGTGCTTCTCGAGTGGCTCTGGAACGGCCAGACCATCGGCAAGCGATTCTTTGGCCTGCGCGTGATCAGTGAGGACGGCGAGCCCGCCCGATTCGTCGCCGTGATCGTGCGCAACCTCGTGCGGGTCATCGACTTCTTGCCCGCCCTGTACGGCCTGGGCCTTGTGACCCTCATCGTCTCGTCGCGCTCGCAGCGCCTCGGTGACTACGCCGGAGGCACCTTCGTCGTCCGTGCGCCCCGGCCCCGCCGGAACTGGTCGGCGCTCCGAACCCTGAGCGCTCTGCCGCGCATTACGCCCGCCGCCGGCGAAACGGTCCCAGCGGCGACAGCCCCGACGCTTCGCGTGCTGCCCGGTGAAGCGCAGCGCCTCGTGCGAGAGTTCGTCCTTCGAGAGCAGAAGCTCACGCCGGCCGCGCGGACAGCCCTTGCGAAGCAGCTCGCCGAGCGGCTCCGTCCACTCCTGCCGGAATTTCAGGTAACCGACAACGTTGAGCTCATACGGACGGTCGCGCGCTCGCTGCGTGCCAAAGGGGACGAGATTCGCTGATGGATCCGCTGATGGCTCTCTTCATCGTGGTCGGGCTCGTCGGGTTCGGGCTCGTCGCGGGAGCCGGGCGGCCACGCGACGAGATGCGCAATCG
>DATLPP010000189.1:0-6908 GCA_035535615.1 Candidatus Udaeobacter sp. | reverse complement strand
AGGGATCACCGTGAATGCGGTCGCTCCCGGATTCATCGGGACGGAGATGGTGCGTCAGATGCCGGAGAAGATCCTCGCGACGATGGTCGAACGAACGCCGATCCGTCGCCTCGGTGAGCCGAAGGACGTCGCGTACGCGTACCTCTTCCTCGCCTCCGAGGAGGCGTCGTTCATCAATGGCATCGTGCTCTCCGTGGACGGGGGCGTGGTCGTCGGCACCTGATGCGCGAGTTGCGGACGAGCGGCGGTGTCCGGCTTGAGCTCCTTGAATGGCGGCCCAGTGTCGAGGAACGCCGCTGGGGAACGCCAATCGTCGCAGTGCATGGCGGGATCGGACGTGCGCAGCGATGGCGGGATGAGGGGGAGGCCGCGATCGAAGGGCGCCTCGGACATCGGTCGCGCGCGCTAGGCGCGTTCAGCCGCCGCGGTATGGGTCGCTCTGATGCGCCGCCAACTGGATATCGACTTGCGGATTTCGTCGATGACCTTGCGGCCGCTGTCGACACGTTCGGCTACCAGCGGTTTGTCGTCGTGGGCCACTCGCTGGGAGTTCCGATCGCCCTCTCCTACGCCGCACGCCAGCCGACTGGGCTCGTGGGTCTCGTCCTCGGCGACTATGGGCCGCGGTATCCGGCACTGGGAGAAAGGTGGATGACCCAGGTCGAGGAACGCCATCGCTCGGGCACTGCGGCTGAGTTCGATCTCGAGGGCGCGCGACGGATGCGAGCGGATTCTCGCGAAGTCGATCTATCGGCCGAATTAACGTCCATCACGCTTCCGGTTCTCGTCGTGACCGCCGACGACGAGGTCATGGTGACCGCTGGCGACCGAGTCACCTATGAGAAGCGGCTGATCGACGTCCGGATCGTCAGGATCGCCGGTGCAGGCCACATGCTCTCGGTCGAAGGTAGCCCCGACGCGTTCCACGCGGCACTTGGAGAATTCCTCGATCGATTCGATGCCGCACGTTAGCGGCGTCGACCGCATCGGCTCGCCGCTTTAGGGCAACGTGCCCGTCGCGTCTTAGCTTCCATCCTCCAGAAGGACGAGCCGCGCCTGTTCGGCAAGCCAGCTTTCGCCGTTCTCATCGCGGCTTCCGTCGGCCTCGTCGTTGCTGATCAAAACGTCATCGTTGTCCATCCTCACACCGCCTTCTCTGCCGTTTCGCCGGCGAATCCACCGAGACGCGACGCACCCATCGTCTGGCCGAGTACCTGGTGGTACGGCACCCCGGTGAATAGGTGGTGGCTCTTCGTCGGGATGTCGTCGTCGGTCGCCCATTCCTTGCGCTGCAGCGCGACGTAGGCTCGCTCCTGCTCCTCGGACAGACCCTGGAGGAGCTTGCTGAACCCGTAGCCCATGGCGTGCTGCGCGGCGAGTGTGATGAAGAGGAACTTGTACCCAAGCTCGCCGAGCTCGGCGAACGAGATCGGGTCGGGGTCGTTGAACCACTTGAACGAGCTCGACCAGTTGAAGGCGAGCTTCGCATCGGGAAAGCGGCGGCGCACTTGGTCGGCGAAACGCTCGGTCGGCTCGCGATCGGAATTGGGGAACTCGCACCAGACTAGATCCGGCGCACCGCTATCCAGATACCGGAGCGCGCGCTCGATCGCGAGGTCGAGTCCACGCGTGCTCTCGGGGGCATCGACGGCCGAGACCGCGTCGGTGCGCGCGATGACGACGAAGTCGTCTCGGCCGAGGTCCTCGGCGACGGCGCGCGCCATGCGCAGCTTCCCGACCATCTCGTCGGCCGAGATGAGCGCCTTGCCGGCGATGTGGCCGCAGCGCTTGGGCAGGACCTGATCTTCGATATGCGCCCCCGCGACGCCGGCGTTCACGTAGAGCTCGGCGACACGCTGGACGTTGAAGAGGTTGCCGTAACCGCCGTCCATGTCGACGACGACGGGAGGGATCTCGAGATGCGTCGGCGCGGCGCCCTTTTCGGGGTCGCCGGTGGCCATCGTGAGCTGGAACTTGCGCAGCCCCGAGATCGTGCGACGAGCGCCGTCGGCGATCTCCGGGCCGGAGTAGAGGTCCATGTCGGTTGTGCCGAGGTGCCCGATCGCGAACGAGTAGCCCGAGAAGTAGATGGCCGTCGCGCGGTGGTACATCGCGATCTGGGCGCCATGCGGGTCGTAGATGCCGGGTGCGAAGACATATGGCTCGCTTTCCAACAGCTCGCGCAGGCGCGTCGCTGGGTCGGTCCAGCGCGAAGCCGGCACGGTGAAGCCCGGCGGTAGAAGCGGCGTCTCCGCGAGAGACCTAATTGCCATGGTCGAGCTGGCAGAGCTCAGGGCAGCAGCACTCCGATTGCTGCGACTCGCTCGCCCGCTCACCTTCGGGAGCGCGAACGATCGGCGTTGGCGTCATTTCGGCGCGGTCGAAACTGTTCATGGCGGGCATGAGAGGGCATCTTGCGTGCCGGATCGGCCATAAGACAAATCGTTTGTTTGGATGGGATCGATCAATTCTGTTTATGATTGCCGCGTGCTCCTGGCCCAGCTCGAGGCTTTCAGCGAGGTGGCCCGGCTCGGCAACGTCAGCCGCGCCGCCGATGCGCTCAGCGTCACGCAGCCGGCCCTGACGGCACGGCTCCAGGGCCTCGAACGCGAGCTCGGCGTCGCCCTATTCGTTCGAGCCGCGCGCGGGATGACCCTCACCGACGCGGGCCGTGCGCTGCTCCCCTACGCGCAGCGCGCCCTCGCGCAGGTGCTCGACGGGCAGAAAGCCGTGGAGGATCTGCGTTCGGGGAAGGTCGGCGAGCTTTTCATTGCGGCCGCGCCGGCCGTAAGTACGTACGTGCTGCCGAGCGTCCTGAAGGCGTTCCAGTCGTCTCACCCGCACGTCCGCATGGGCGTGCGAACCGGACACACCGAGGAGGTCCTCGAAATGGTGCTGCGACGCGAGGTCGATATCGGCGTCGGCCGGCCCATCCAGCATCCGGATGTGGAGCTCATCCCCGTCTTCGACGATGAGCTCGTTCTAGTGGTGAGCCGCCATCATCCATTCGCGCGGCGCGATCGCATACGGCTGCAGGAGCTCGCCGAGGAACGCCTCATCCTCTTCGATCGCGCGTCCAGCTACTACGAGCTGACCAGTTCGCTGATTCGGCAGGCCGGCGTCGTCCCCGAAAGCGTGATCGAGCTCGACAACGTCGAAGCCGCGAAGAAGATGGTGATCGAGGGCCTCGGTGTGGCCCTCTTACCGCGGATGGCGCTCGGAGCCGAGCTGCGAGCGCGCGCGCTCCGTCCCGTCCGTGTGATCGGCGCACCGCCTGTTCGGCGACCGATCGTGGCCATGAGGCGCGCCGATTCCGGCACGCCCATGGGTCCGGTGGCGGACTTCCTTGCGTTGCTCCGGCGATCGCACGCGGCCGCTTAGGACAGCGTCGCTCTACCCGAGGTTCGCGCGCTCGCGCCGTGCGAGGGCCGCGCCGATGGATGCAGGTGACGCTTCCATCGCCAGCGCGAACGTCGCGCGCGCGTCGTCGATGAGGCCCGACTCGCGCAGCGCGACGCCGCCCAGATAGCCGAGGAAGGCGCGGTCGCCCGCGCGCAGCTTCGACGCGCTGCGTTCCGCGGCGCGCAGCTTCGCGCGAACGTCTTCGCGATCGTGCGATCGCGCCGCGATGATCGCCTCGAGCGCGTGATGCATCGCGATACGCTCGGGTGATCGCGCGAGCTCCGGATCCTTCGCGATGCTCGCGACGATGGCCACTCCGCGATCGGGGTCGCCACCGAGCGCAACGAGCTCGCCCCACGCGAGCGCGAGGCAAACATCGACCTGTTCGGGGAGAAGGCCGGCGCTTCGACGGGCGTCCCCGGCGCGATTGAGCGCGGCGTACGAGGCGACCAGTCCGACGACCACGGCGCGGTCGCTTGGCAGGCGCTTGGCAGCCTGTTCGAAGAGGGCCGCCGCGGAGAGAGGATCGCCCGACGCGTAGAGGATTTCCGCGGCCATCTTCCGGACGAAAGTGACGCTGCCGAAGGGGCCCAGGAGAGGCGCGACGAGCCTCCGGGCGGTCTCCAATTCGCCGGCGTCCAGGGCCCTCCGCGCGCGCCAAACGGCGATCGGAACACGCCATATGTCGGCGATGGACGCTCGGGGTACGGGTGGTTTGTCCACAGAAACCGCTCCCAGAGGGGTCTTATCCACCGTATTCATGGGGTTATCCACAACTGACTCCAGAAATGGTGCTACGTGTCCGCAAGTAGCCCCTGCGCAATAACGAGCCGTTGGATCTCGCTCGTGCCCTCGTAAATCCGGTAGATACGAGCGTCCCGGTACGCCCTCTCGATCCAGAGCTCGCGCATGTAACCCATGCCGCCGTGGATCTGCACGGCGGCATCGGCGATCCGCCCGAGGGCCTCCGTGGCGAACAGCTTCGCCTTCGACGCGCGGTCGGTGACTCGCTCGCCGCGGTCGGCCCGCGACGCCGCGTCGTACACCATCAGACGGGCTGCGTGGATGTCGATTGCGGCGTCGGCCAGAGGCCATTGGATCGCCTGGTTGGTGCCGATCGGCCGCCCGAACTGGGTCCTTGTCTTGGCCTGCGCGACGCACGCCTCGAGCAGGCGCTGCGCGGCGCCGACCGCGTGCGCCGCGAGGCCCATGCGTCCGTAATCGAGCGTCGCGAGGGCTATCGCGAACCCCTTGCCCTCCTCGCCGAGGCGCTGCGACGCGGGCACGCGCATCTCGCGGAAATAGAGCTGCGCCGTGGTCGATCCGTGTAGACCCATCTTCGCGTCGTTCCGCCCGACCTCGAGGCCTGGGGTCGCGCGGTCGACCACGAACGCCGTGATCGCTTTCGAGCCGAGCTTCGGATCGAGCGTCGTGAAGATCACAAACACGTCCGCAATCGGCGCGTTTGTGATGAATGTCTTCGCGCCATCGATCACGTACGCGTCGCCATCGCGACGCGCAGTCGTCTTGAGTCCGCCCGCGTCGCTGCCCGCACCGGGTTCGGAGAGACCGTACGCGCCGATCTTTCGCGCCGACAGGAGATCCGGCAGGTATCGCGAGCGGAGCGCGTCGGGTCCACCGATATCGATCGCAGTGCCACAGAGGCCCGCGGATCCACCGATGACATTCCAGAGCGATGCGTTGGCGCGAGCGAGCTGTTCGACCGCCACGCAGTAACCGAGCTTGCCGAAACCCTGACCGCCAACCTTTTCGCTGAAGCCCAGTCCGAAGAGGCCCATGCCGGCCATTGCGTCGATGACAGCCCGCGGTATCTCGTCCTTCTCTTCGATCTCGCGCTCGACCGGCGCGAGTTTCTCCTCGACGAACTCGCGCACGGAGCGCTGGAGCATGACGAGCTCGTCGGGTAGGACCGGGTCCATCAAGCCTCCTTGGCGCGCTCGAGTATTTGGCGCAGGTCGGCCGGTATGCGGGTCGCGCGGCCGGTCTTGCGGTCGATCATCACCTGGATCGTCGAAGCGTCGGCGCAGTGCATGCCATCGGCGCGGTCGATCGCGTATTCGAGCGTCCAGGACGAGTGCCGGATCTCACCAACGCGGACTTTGATGTCGTACTCGTCGTCGAAACGCAGGGGCGCCTGATAACGCACGCGGGCTTCGCCGATCGTGAAGTCGACGCCATGGGCGAGCAGGTCGCGCTCGTAGACCACGCCGAGCTCGCGGAGGTACGCGATGCGTCCGATCTCCGCGAACAGCAAATAGTTCGCGTAGTAGACGACCCCCTGCAGGTCCGTCTCACCAAAGCGCACCCGCTGACGATGCGCGAACGGAAAATCCACTGCCGCTTGGCAGGTTAACGATTTGGCATGCCACCTGCTGCCCTTTCCGGAATGGCTTCATCAACACCACGGCACGACCACGACACTACCGAGCGCGTCGACCGCTACGAGCGAGAGCGCGTCGTCGAACGTCCCGCATACACGGCCCCAGCGAGCGCATCCAACGTCAATGTCGGACCGACGACCGGAGTGGTCGCGCGGAACGACGCGGTATGGGCGGTCACTCGCATCGTCACGCTGCTCTTCACGGTTCTCGAGGTGCTTCTGCTCCTTCGCTTCATCCTGAAGCTCTTCGGAGCGAATGCGAACCAAGCCCTCGTGTCCGGCCTCTACCGCATCACGGAGCCATTGGTCCGGCCGTTCCAGGGAATCTTCCCGGAGCCGTCGGGGCCGCCGGCGCTCGATCTCGCGGCGCTTCTCGCGGTCGCGTTCTTCTTCCTCATCGCGGCACTTGTCGTCGCGATCGTGCGGGCGATCACGGCACCGAGAACCACCTGACCAGCGCTTGAGCGGCGGGAGGCATCGGACCTCCCGCCGGAAGCGTCCCTATCGTCGCGTCGCGCGATGGCAAGGCTCACGAAAGTCGAGCTGCCCGATTTCCGCATGCCTGATTCGATGCCGGAGCCGCCGCCTGCGGATCGAGCTCCACCCGGACGTGCTGCCGTTCTCGAACATTCCGGCGTGGCTCCCATCACTCCTTCTCGAGCCGGGTCTCGCAATGACGCTCGGCTGACGCTCTGGGAGAGCCCTGCCGGAATATCGTCGTCACCTTGCGCCTCATGCGCGTCGCGGCAATCCTCGCGCTCGGCTTGGCGGTCGCTACCTGCGCGAGCGCCGAGATTCCGCCGAAAACCCCAACGGGATCCCCGACCAGTCCGAGCCCGTCAAGACTGGCGTTGCCTTCCGCATACTCGCAATACGTCGCAGCTCAGGGCGCCAACGCCACGTTCAGCGTGCGGTACGACCAAGCGGACTACCACGCGGTCTATTTGATGACGGATCAGAGTTATCGCAGCCAAATCTCCGAGCAGCAACTTACGAGCGTGCTCAGCGACATGCGCCAGCGGCTCGGTAAGTCGGGTGGAATGCGTGAACGCAGTCACCAGACAGCGCCCCTGGGCGAGGGCGGCGACGTCCTCGTCACCTTCGT
>DATLPP010000188.1:0-2594 GCA_035535615.1 Candidatus Udaeobacter sp. | reverse complement strand
CCGTTCAGCGCCTGCTGAAATACGAGCTCGAGGCTCACGCGGAGGTCACTTCCCCGGGTCGGTCACCTTGGCGATCTTGTCGCTGATCGTGTTCACCGTCTGCCCGTTCTGGGTCTTCACCTCGCGGATGTAGATGTCCTGGATCGGGTTGTGAGTGGTCTTGTCGAACGCGAAGTCGCCGCGCGGGCTCTTGAAGCTGACGTCCTCGAGCGCCTTAACGAACTTGTCCTTGTCGGAGGTGTCGCCGCCAAGCGCCTTTAGGGCTTCGTCGAGCGCGCGCATGCCGTCGTACTGCTGGACCGTGAAGACATCGGGGAGCAGCGGGTACTGCTTTTGGAAGTCCGCGACGAACTTCTTGTTCTCCGCGTTGTCGAGCTCGACGGCCCAGAAGAGCGAGGTGATCGCGCCGTTCGCGAGATCCTTCACCTCTTTGAGGACGTCCTGCTCGGTGAGGAATCCGGCGCCGTACATCTTGTAACCGGCCGCGGGGAGACCGAGCGAGTTCCAGCTCTTGATGAAGCCGATCGCGTCCGCGCCCGAGAAGAAAGAGTAGACGTTCTTGGTCGGCTGGTTCTTGATCTGCGTGACGAATGGAGCGAAGTCGGAGTTGCCCAGCGGTGGCGCGACGTTGCCCGTGGTCGTGCCGCCATTCTTCTTGAGGCCGGTCGTGAAGTCGGCCGCCGACTCGGTGCCGAACCCGTAGTTCGCGTAGGCGAGGAAGAACTCCTTCGTCCCCTTCGCGGAGAGGTAGTCACCGATCGGGTACGAGATCTGGTACGACGAGAACGATGCGCGGAAGATGTACGGGCTCTTGCACGAGGGCGTGCAGTTCGTGGTGTCGCGCGTGAGCGCGTTGCCACCGGCGTTCGTGTCGATGAAGATCAGCTTCGCGGCGTGCACAGCGTTGCGAATGCCGTACGCGAGCGGCGTCGGAACGACGCCCATCAGCACGTCGACCTGGTCCTGATCAATGAACTTCTGAGCCGCCGCGATCCCCGTGGCGGTAACGTTGGCGTCGTCCGCGTAGACCGTGGTGACCGGCCGATTCGCGAGCTTGGTGTCGTTCTGCTTCAGGTAAAACTCCGTCGCCCGTCGCATCGAGGTGCCGAGCTCGGCGTACACACCGCTGAACGGCAGGAGCAGGCCGATCTTGAGCGCCTTGCCCGGTGCGACGCTCGACGATGCGCTCGGCGTGACGGCGCCGGGAGCGCACGCGGCGAGCGCGGCCGCGGAGCTCGCGACGAGGAACTGCCGCCGCGTCAGCCGGTAGGTGTAGCCGCGCTTTTCGGCGAGCTTGTTCTTTACGAATCCACCCATTGCACCCCTCCGCGCTGGTCAGACCGGCGTAAGTATGCCGCCGGTCAAGACTCCCGTTCGAAGAGGGTCGCCAGGCCCTGCCCGACGCCGATACACATGGTCGCGATGCCGTACCGCCCGCGCCTGCGCTCGAGCTCGCGGAGGAGCGTGCCCGCGAGACGCGCTCCCGACGCCCCGATCGGATGACCGAGCGCGATGGCCCCGCCGTTCGGGTTGGTGCGGTCGTCCGGGAGGCCGAGCGTGCGCATGCACGGGATCACCTGCGCCGCGAACGCCTCGTTCAGCTCGATCGCGTCGCACTCTTTCGGCGAGATGCCCGTCCGCTCCACGAGCTTGCGCACGGCCGGGATGGGACCGAGGCCCATGTAGTCCGGATGAACCCCAGCCGAGGCGCTTGCAATGACGCGTCCGAGCGCGCGGAGCCCGAGCGACTCCGCCTTCTCGCGAGCCGCGATGAGCAGCGCGGCCGCGCCGTCGTTGATGCCGGACGAGTTGCCGGCCGTCACGGTGCCGCCGTCCTTGAACGCCGGCTTGAGCTTTCCGAGCTTCTCGATGGTGCTGTCGGCGCGCGGATGCTCATCGTCGGTCACGAGATCTTTGCCGTTGTGAACCGGCTGGATCTCGCCGGCGAAGAAGCCGTCGGCTTTCGCGCGCGCGTACCGATCCTGGCTGCGGGCCGCGTAGCTGTCCTGCTCGGCACGTCCGACGTGCTCCTTCACCGCGACGTTCTCGGCCGTCTCGCCGAGCGAGATCGGGTGATAGCCCAGGTCGACCATCCGCGGATTCACCAGGCGCCAGCCGAGCGTCGTGTCGGCGAGCACACGCTCGCCGCGCGGGAAAGCTTCGGACGGTTTCAGCGTGACGAGCGGCGCGCGCGTCATGCTCTCGACGCCGCCGGCGATGACGAGATCGGCCTCGCCGTCGCGAATGCGCCGCGCGGCATCGTTCACCGCTTCGAGGCCGCTGCCGCAGAGCCGGTTCACGGTGACGCCCGGCACAGTCTCCGGGAGCCCCGCAAGGAGAGACGCCATGCGGCCGACGTTTCGGTTGTCCTCTCCGGCCTGATTCGACGCGCCGAACACGACCTCGTCGATATCGGAGTCTCCGACGTCGGTGCGCTCGAGGACGGCCCGAATGACGTGCGACGCGAGATCGTCCGGGCGGATCGCAGCGAGAGCGCCGCCGTAGCGTCCGAACGGCGTCCGTACGTACCCGAGGATCACCGCGTCGCGCGGGTGGCGACTCATCTACCTTCCATCTTCGCGGGCCGCTTTTCG
>DATLPP010000187.1:0-3330 GCA_035535615.1 Candidatus Udaeobacter sp. | reverse complement strand
GAGCGGCTCTTCATCGCCGAGCGGACCGCGGAGGGCCACCTCGAACAAATCCGCAACAAGCTCGGTTTTCACTCGAGAGCGCAGGTCGCGGCCTGGGCCGTGGCCAATGGACTGATCCCCGGCACGGCAGGCCCGGCGATGAGAGAGCCGACTGCCCCCGCACCGGCGACATCCGTACCCGCCGTAGCGGCGTCGCGCGCGCGGCGGGTAAGCCCAAGTGCGCTCGTCGCGATCGTGATCGGGACTCTCGTGATCGGGCTCGTCGCATTCGTGACCATCCCGCGAATCACGCCCGCGGCGCGTCCGACGATGGTCACCGTGGCCGGTCTCGGGACGGCGGGATACTCGGGAGACGGCGGCCCCGCGACGGCTGCGCAGCTTGACCGGCCGGTGAGCCTCGCGTTCGACCGAGCAGGGAATCTCTACGTGGCCGACAGCACTCACCAGCTGAACACGGGAGGCGTCCGTGAACCATACACGCGCATCCGGCGGATCGATCGCGTCGGGAACATCCAGACGGTGGCCGGCGGCGGCCCCGCGAACCCCGATGCCACCGACAACGCGTCGGCCGTGCATCTGAACTCGGAAGCGTTCATCGCGATCGATCCGTCGGATGTCATCTACGTGAGCCAGCGCAACGACCCCTGTTGCGCGCAGTTCGTAGCCGCGATCGACACGGGGCTGCGGTTCCGACTCGTCGCGGGGTCGTTCGTCGGGCCCGCGGGCTATGCGGGAGATGTCGGCCCGGCGGTCGGAGCGAAGCTGAATCAGCCGTTGGGCATCGCACTCGACTCCGTCGGCGATGTGTATTTCGCGGACGGCCGCAACAACGTCATACGAGAGGTCCGGCGGGACGGAACGATCGACACCGTGGCCGGCAACGGCGAGCGCGGTTACTCCGGCGACGGCGGCAGCCCGAAGTCCGCCGAGCTCTTCGCACCGGTGGGGGTCGCGATCTCGCCTGATGGGAGTCTCTTCATCGCCGACACGAACAATCACCGCGTGCGACGCATCGATCATGGCGGGAAGATCGTCACGTTCGCCGGGAGCGGCCGAGCCGCATACGGCGGCGACGGTGGTCCCGCCACCGCGGCGGATCTGAATCTGCCGACGGGTCTCGCCTTCGACAGCTCCGGCAACGTGTACATCGCCGATAGCGGCAACAACCGGGTGCGAAAGGTCTCGCCGAACGGCACGATCACGACCGTGGCAGGCGATGGCACGGCGGCCGTGCTCGCCGCGCCGTCCGCGGTCGCGGTGGGCCCGAGCGGTGTGTTGTTCATCACCGACACCGACAACCATCGCGTCGTCAAGCTCGTCGGGGGCTGACCCACCGCCCTAACATTCCGGGCGTGATCGTCTATCCCGCGATCGACATCTACGAAGGGCGCGCCGTCCGTATGACGCGCGGCGATTTCGCGACCGTGGAAGAGGTCGCCGCCTCACCGCTCGAGGCCGCGCGCAAGCTCGTCGCCGAAGGTGCCGAGTGGCTTCACATCATCGACCTCGACGGATCGCGCACCGGCAAGCCCGCGAACCTCGATCACCTCCGCGCGATCGCGAACCGTTTCACCGTGAAGATCCAGGCGGGTGGCGGCATCCGCGACTTCGACACCGCCGAAGCCTTCGCCGAGGCCGGCGCGTCGCGCATCGTGGTCGGCACCGCGGCCATCGACGATCCCGAGCTCATCGGCCGCCTCGTCGATCGGCACGCCGATGGACTCGCCGTGTCCGTCGACGCTCGCAATGGGATGGTCACGACCGATGGCTGGACGGAGACGACGAAGGTCCGCGCCGTCGATCTGATGCAGCGCCTCGCCGTCACCGGCGTGCCGACCGTCATCTACACGAACGTTTCCATAGATGGCACGCTCCAGGGCCTCGACCTCGCGTCGACCGAGGCCGTGGCGCGGGCGTTCGGCGGCGACGTGATCTACTCCGGCGGCGTGGGCTCGCTCGAGGACATCGCGGCCTTGGGAAAGCTCCGGCATCGTGGGCTGCGCGGCGTGATCGTCGGCCGCGCGCTCTACCTCGGCCGCTTCACCTTGAAAGACGCGCTGCGTGTCGCGCGCGACGGCACCGCGCGCTAGGCGAGGAACTCCAGCAGCAGCCGGTTCACCAGCTCGGGCCGTTCTTCCATCACGAAGTGGCCTGTGTCGGGCAGATATTCCACGCGAGGTTCACGCTCGAGGAGGCCTTCCATGCCGTGGCTCAGCTCGATGCCCAACGCGACATCGTCCTCACCCCAGATGAGGAGCGTGGACGCGCGGACCTTCTTCATACCGGTGGCCGCGGGAGAGCGCACCGCCGCGCGGTAGTAATTGATCGCGGCCGTGGCGGCGCCGGGCGCGCCGAAAGCCCGCGCGTACTCGTCCAGGTCCGGATCGCTGAACGTGTCCGGCCGCTTCGTGAAGCGCCGCAACGTGTCTTTGAGCGCCCGCGCTCCGTCGCGACGGAGAGCCCACTCCGGGAGCCACGGAAGCTGGAAGGCGAAGATGTACCAGCTCTTGCGTACCTGAGCCAAGTTCGAACGAAGCGCTCTGGCCATCACCACCGGATGGGGGCAATTCAGAACCACGAGTCGGTCAACCGCCTCCGGGTGTTCGATGGCCGTCGCCCACGCCACCGCGCCGCCCCAGTCGTGACCGACGACGTGGGCGCGCTCGGCGTCGAAGGCGTGGATGAGGCCAACGATGTCGTCGGCTAACACGGATGTGCGATACGCGGCGATCCCCTTCGGTTTGTCGCTGCGCCCGTAGCCCCGGAGGTCGGGCGCCACGACCTGGAAACGTTCCGCGAGCGCGGGCATTTGCTTTCGCCAGGCGCGAGATGTTTCAGGAAAACCGTGGAGCAGGAGGACGAGCGGGCCCTCTCCTTCCACCAGACAGTGGAGGCGGATGCCGTTGACCTCGACGTCGCGCTCCATCGCGCCATGCTGGCACGCCCAATGCCACTGGGTCCGGGTGAATGTCTAGCGACCTCGCCTTCAGCGTTGGGCTCCTCGCCGGATGGCTTGCTCTGGTCGTCTGGCTCACCTGGCCGGACCCGCACTGCAAATGCTGCCCGGAACGCCAGCACGCGCGCCAGCCGCGCGACCGGAAGGTCTAGCTTCCGAACACCGCGAGAGGCAGGAAGGCAGAGACCACCCAGTTCGGCTTGTCGACGACCTCGCTGATCTTCAGATCCACAGCGACGCTCGACAGCACGTAGGCCTCCTCTCGCGTGAGACCGCGCATCGCAACGAGGTGCCGGATCATCGCGCGCACAGCCTCCCTCGCGGCCTCCATGAGGTCCGGCGCGATACCCGTGGTCACGTAGTGGTGGCCGGCG
>DATLPP010000186.1:0-4261 GCA_035535615.1 Candidatus Udaeobacter sp. | reverse complement strand
ACCTCGGGCGCTGCCGTGAAGCCCGAGGCGCGCAGGTGACGGAGGAAGGCATGGATCGTCGGTGTCCACGGACCCACCGGCCGGCGCACGGTCCCGCCGACTCGGACGACGCCCGTCGTGGACCGGCCTCCACCAAGTCGCTCCTCAAGCACGCGATCAGCTACCCGGCTCGCTTCGAACCGGCGCTCTTCTTCGCTCCCTTGCGCTTCGCGGCCTCGACGCTCGCCCGGAGCGCGGCCATGAGATCGCCGACCGGCGTCTCGCCGACCCTCTCCGTCGGCTCGGCGGGCGTCGCGGCGGGCTTGCTCCGCAGGAGCTCGAGCAGCTCCTCCCGGTAGACGTCGGCGTGTTTCTCGGGAACCCAATCGGCCGCCATCGCAGTGATGAGCTGCCGCGCGGTCTTCACCTCGCGGTCGGACACCGCGAGGTTCGAGACACTCGACGTGAGCTCGGCCGGGCTTCGCACCTCATCCGCGAAGAACAACGTCTCGAGAGCGAGCGCGTCCTTGAGAGGGCGGATGGCCACGACGTGCGGCTTCGTTCGCAGCACGAATCGACCGATCCCGACCATTCCCGCGCCCTGCATGGCCCGAAGGAGGAGCGCGTAGGGCTTCTCCGCACCCATCCCGCGGACCGGCCCGACGTGATAGCTCTTCTCGTAGAAGACGGGGTCGATGTCGGCCAGATCGACGAATTCCTCGATCTCGATCGTCCGGCTCCGCTCCGGAGCGATCGAGACGAGCTCGTCGTCGGTAACGGTTATCAGATCGCCGGTGGGCATCTCCAGACCGCGGACCATGTCCTCCCGCTCGACGGGACGTGTAGCAGAGGTCGCGCCGAACTCCGGTTCGGTGTCTCGCGCGGTCCGGGGCTCGTACCGATCCTCCGGCGGCGTGAGGTCGTCAGGGGGCTCAGGCTCGAAGGCCGCGGGCTCGATGTCGCGTGTCACGCGCTCGTAGTGCACGCGCTTGCCCGTGCGCCGGTCGTAGAGATGAAAACGAACGTCCTTGGGCTCGGTGGCCGGATACAGCTTCACCGGGATGTTCACCAGCCCGAAGCTGATGCTGCCGGTCCACACCGCTTGACTCATCGGCTGCCCCCACGCTCCAGATCGCGGAGCGTCTTCGCTGATTCTCTCAGGAAACTGTGCGCGCACCCTAGACTCGTCATCGAGTGATCGCACGAGGTCTGCGCGGGTCGGGCCCCGGATCGACGAACCCGCTCCTCATCCTCGGCCTTGTCCTTCTGCTCTATGCGTTCGTGCGCGGTGGGCTCGTCTCCCCGGTGCAGCGAGCCGCGGACGATCCGATCGGGTTCGTCGCATTCGTAATCGCGATCGTCCTGGGGATCACCGTTCACGAATTCATGCATGCCTACGCCGCGACCCGACTGGGCGACGACACCGCACGGCTCATGGGCCGGCTCAGCCTCAACCCGATGGCGCACCTCGACCCGTTCGGCACGTTGCTCATCGTTCTAGCGGGGTTCGGGTACGGAAAACCCGTGCCGTTCAACGAATCGCGCCTTCGGTCGGCGCTGGGTGTGAGCGGCGTGGCACTCGCAGGGCCATTCGCAAACATCGTGCTTGCAGCACTCTGCGCACTGCCGCTGCGTTTCGGCGGCATCGATCCGTTGGGCGGTGCGTACAGCGTCATCCTGGAGTCGATCGTTTTCTACAACTGCATCCTTGCGGTGTTCAACCTCATACCGATCCCACCGCTCGACGGAGCGAACGTCGTGTATGGGCTGCTCCCTCCTCAGCAGAAGTACACATGGCGGAGCTATCAGCAGTACGGCCCGATTCTTCTGCTCCTGCTCTTTTTCTTTGGTGCGCAGGTCCTACGCATCGTCGTGTATGGACCCGCCTTGTTCCTATTCGGCCTCTTCACGGGCTCGAGGTTCTAACCGTGCGCCACCGCGTGCGGCAGACGGTGCGGTACATCGGCGCGGCAGGCGCCGACGATCGGCACGCGACGGAGACAGCGCGGATCCTGCGGCAGCTCGGGGCGGATGAGGAGCTCGTCGTCGCCGGCATCCTCCACGACGCGGCGAAACCCGTGAACACGCTCCTGTGGCACCGCGTCGCCGGCGTTCTTCTTGATTTCGCGCCGCGTGTCCGCGCGCGGCTCGCCTCCGGCGACTCGACCTTCGCGCGCTACCTCGACCATGCGCGTCGCGGCGCGGAGCTCGCGCGCGACGACGGTGCGTCCGAGCGCGTCGTGCGCCTGATCGCGCGCCATCACCGGCGGCCGGTCACCGACGACGAGCGGCTCCTCGCACGCGCGGACCGCGAGGCTCTGCCGTGATGGAATCGCAGGCCCCGCGCGTGACGGTCGAGGGCTTCGACGGGCCGCTCGATCTGCTCCTCGAGCTCGTCGAGGAGAAAAAGCTCGACATCCTCACCGTACGGCTCGGCGAACTCGCCGACGCGTATCTCGCGCGGGTGCGCGCGATGGCTGCCCTGCCGGCCGACGAGGTCTCGGCGTTCCTGGCGCTCGCGTCGAGGCTCGTCCTCCTGAAAGCGCGCAGCCTCCTGCCGAGCCTCGAGCCGATACCGGACGAGGAGGGCGAATCGGAGGAGGAGCTTCGCTTGCGTCTCCTCGAGTACGCGGTCGTCCGCGAACGAGCGGGTCAGCTCGGCGCGCGGCTTCGCGCCGGCGAGCGCGCGTTCCATCGCGAGGGCGGAACAGTCGAGCTGCCGCCGCGAGGCGGCGAGGTCGATGCGCTCGCCTCGGCCTGGTCGCGCGTCCTCGCGCTGGCCACACGCCAACGCGAGGAAGAGCTGGTCGCCCCCGGCGAGCGGTACTCGGTCGAGCAACGCACGGCCGAGATCGAAGCGCTCGTCGCCGCGCAGGAGCGGGTGAGCTTCGCTACGCTCCTCGGCGACGCGCCCACCATCGGATTTGCGGTCGTCACGTTCATCGCGCTGCTCGATCTCTACCGGCGCGGCGTCATCGATCTGGCGCAGGACGAGCTCTTCGCGGACATCGTGATCACGAGGAGGGAAACCACATCCGCTCAGATCTAGCCAACGCCATCGAAGCGGTCCTCTTCGTCGCGGAGAAGCCGGTGACGAGGAACGAGCTCGGCCGCATCACGGGCGGAACGCCCCGCGCGGTTGAGGCGGCGCTCGCCGAGCTCGGGGCCGGGTACGAGAGCACCGGCCTACGGCTCCAGCGCTCAGGCGACGAGTGGCAGATCGTGACGGCCCCGCAGCACGCTCCTCAGGTCGCGGCGTATCTCGGCGCGGACCGCCTGCGGCTCTCGCCGGCGTCCCTGGAGACCCTTTCGGTGGTCGCCTACCGGCAACCGGTGACCCGCGCCGAAGTCGAAGCGATCCGCGGCGTGAACTGCGACCAGACCTTCTACACCCTCGCGTCGCGGCGGCTCATCGAGGAGCGGGGTCGCAAAGAGGCCCCCGGTCGCCCCATTCTGTACGGGACGACATGGGAGTTCCTCGAATGCTTCGGCCTGCAAAGCCTCGACGACCTGCCGCGCGCGCTGAGTCCCGAGGGCGCGCTCGTCCTCGAGGGAGCGGAGGCGGCGAGGGCGAGCGAGCCGGGTTGATTCGGCTGCAGAAGGTGCTCGCCGATCGCGGCGTCGCGTCGCGGCGCGCGGCCGAAGAGCTCATGCGCGAGGGCCGCGTGCGCGTCGCCGGCGAGGTCGTTCGAGAGATGGGCAGCAAGGTCCCGCCCGACGCGCGCATCGAGGTGGATGGCCACGCCGTCGCACCGCCCGCGCCGCATCGCTACGTCCTGCTCAACAAACCGCGCGGGATCGTCTCGACCGCGCGCGACGAGCGCGGCCGATCGACCGTCGTCGATGTGATCGGCGCGCGCGAGCGTCTTTACCCGGTTGGTCGGCTGGACGAAGATTCCGAGGGTCTCGTCCTTCTGACGAACGACGGCGCGTGGGCCGAGCGGGTGCTGCATCCGCGATACGGCCACGAGCGCGAGTACGAGGTGAGCATCGCGGGTAGCGTGCCGCCGGCATCCGTTGCCGCGCTCCGGCGCGGCATCCCGCTGGAAGAGGGGATCGCGCGCGCGGCTCGCGTATCGGTCGCGGGCGGCGCGCGTGGCACGACGGTCCGCATGGTCCTCAACACCGGGTGGAAGCGACAGGTGCGCCGCATGTGCGCCGCCGTCGGACTTCGCGTCCTGCGACTTCGCCGGGTGCGACTCGGCCCGCTCGAGATCGGACGCCTGCGGCCCGGTGCCTGGCGCGACCTCACGTCACGCGAGATCCGCGATCTCGGAGGAAC
>DATLPP010000185.1:0-3026 GCA_035535615.1 Candidatus Udaeobacter sp. | reverse complement strand
CTCGAGCACATCCAGCTCGTGCGCGAGGAGGACCTCGGACGATTCGGCGCACTCGGAATCATCGCGTCGATGCAGCCGATCCATTGCCCGAGCGACCGCGACCTCGCCGATCGGTACTGGGGACCGAAGCGGACACCGCGCGCGTATCCCTGGCGGACGCTGCTTGAACGCGGCGCCGTTCTGGCGTTCGGGTCGGATGCTCCTGTCGAACCGATCGATCCGTTGCTCGGCATCCACGCAGCGGTTGCCCGCCGGCGGCCGGGCGATCGTGACGCCTGGTTCCCAGCACAGCGGCTGACGCTCGACGAGGCGATCCACGGGTACACGGCGGGAGCCGCGTATTCGACCGGTAGAGAACGGGAATGGGGGACACTCGACGTCGGAATGCGCTGTGACGCCACCGTCGTGGATCGCGATCTCGCGAAGCTCGAGGAGAACGAGCTGCTCGAGGCGCATGTCAGTGGCACGATCACCGACGGAGTCGTCCGCTACGCCGACGGCCTCGCTTAGTTGAGCTCCGGCCGCTCCCCGCGTTCGCGAAGACGCACGAGCAGATCCCGGAGAAGCTCGGTCTCGCGATTGAGGATCCGCGTCTCCTCCTCGAGTCGAGCCGATGCCGTCTCCAGCTCGAGCAGCGCCTGCTGCTCTGGAGCTTCCACGGCAAGGCTGCCGGCGATCCGGTACGCGAGAGTGCTCGGTGGCGCGTCGCGGAGGTCGGCGGCGAGCGCCCGCTCACCACGCGCGTCCTCGGTCACCGCGATGACAGCGAGGAGGTACGCGCCGAGCGCCTCACGGGCGCTACCCGCTCGATCGACGGCGCGTTCCCCGTCGTTCTCGTCGAGGTACCGCACCTGTCCGACGAGGTACGGCTCGGCATCCGGGATAAGGCTTTCGACCGCGAAGCGGCGCTCACCTCGCGTCACGATGTACGAGCGACCGTCCGGCAACGGAGACTCGGCGACGATCTTGGCCTCGGTTCCCACGTCGTACGGTTCCGCGCCCGCGCCGACCTCGTTGCCGCTCCGGATGAGGACGATCCCAAACGCGCGCTGCCGCTCGATGCAGCGGCGGATCAGGAGGCGGTAGCGCGGCTCGAAGATGTGGAGCGGCATGAGAGCCCCGGGAAAGAGCACCGCCTCGAGCGGAAAGAGCGGAAGGAGTTCGCTCACCTTTCAACGGTACTCTCACCGCTGATGTCAGAGGAGGTTCCGGCCTCGCTGTTCGAGCGCGTCGTTCCGCTCGTCGACGGACCGAACATCGTCGCGATCGTTCTCCTCGGGAGCCTCGCTCGCGGCGAAGAGACGCCTTGGAGCGATCTGGACGTGGAACGTTGGTTCACGACCGCGACGGAGATGAAAGAGGAATGGCCGCGTTTCATCGACGGCCGCCTGCTCATGGTCTCGAGCAGAACCGTTGACGACGTATGGAAAGAGCTTCGCTCGGCGGAGAGAGCGATCTGGGCAGTGCCCGCATACCGAACCATGCGCGTCCTTGTCGATCGTCGTGGGGACGCGGCAGCAATCCATGCGGCCGCGGTGGCCTTCGACTGGGAACAGCTCCGTGAGGACGCGGCTCACTCTGCGAGGCTGATCGTCGCGAAGAGCGCCGAGTACGTTTTCAAGATCCGCGCGGCGGTCGAACGTCAGGACGAATCGGCGGCGCTCCACGCGGAGGGTTCGCTGATCGGGCGGTGTGCGCGCGCCGTCGCCATCGGCCGCGGTGTTCTGGTCCGATCAGAGAACGAGTACTACCGGCGCGTCTGCGAGACGGCCGGCGACGCGTGGACACGTGCCTTTCGGTCGTCGTTCGGGCTGGAGGACGGCGACGCCTTCTCCCAGGCCCGCGCCGCGTGCCGGTTGTATACCGAGACCGTCCTCGCCCTCGAGGACCTCCTGGATGCTGACACGCGCGTGATCACCGCTCGAGCGCTCGCGATCGCGCCGAGATGATTGGCATCGTCCGGCACTCCGCCAACAAGAACTTCTTGAGCTTGTACCGGCCATGACAGGCGGCGAGCTCGGCGCGCTCGATGGCATTCGCGTCGTCGATCTCACGCGTGCGCTCGCGGGTCCTTATTGCACGCTGATGCTCGCCGATCATGGCGCCGATGTCGTGAAGATCGAGATCCCCGGGACCGGCGACGAGACGCGCGACTGGGCGCCGCCTTCCATCAACGGCGTGTCGGCGTATTACCTCGCGATCAACCGCAACAAGCGCAGCATCACGTGCGATCTGAAGCATCCCGACGGCAAGCGAATCCTCGAGCGATTGATCGAGCGCGCCGATGTGGTGGTCGAGAACTTCAGTCCCGGCGTTCTCGGGCGTCTCGGTTTTCCGGACGACCGGGTGCGTTCGATGAACCGGAAGGCGATCATCTGCCATGTCTCCGGGTTCGGGCAGGATGGACCGGGACGCGCGTGGGCGGCGTACGACCTCGTGGTGCAGGGGATGGGCGGCGTGATGAGCCTCACCGGTCCACCCGCCGGCGACCCGGTGATGGTCGGTGTGCCGCAGGCCGACATGGTGGCGGGGATGTTCGCGGCGTTCGCGATCGTCGCGGCGCTCGAAGCCCGGCACCGGACCGGCGAGGGCCAGATCATCGACGCCACGATGATCGGGGGGCAGGTGGCGCTGCTCTCGCGTCAGGCGGCGCGCTACTTCGCCGACGGCACAGTGCCCCATCCGGAAGGCAATGTGCACGCCTCGATCGTGCCCTATCAGACGTTCCGCGCCGCGGATGGGTTCGTGAACATCTGCTGCGCCAACAACGCGCTCTTCGAACGCCTGTGCCGCGCGATCGACCTCGAGGATCTCCTCGACGACGCTCGGTTCGCCGACAACGGGAGCCGCGTCAAGCACCGCGACACGCTGGTCCCGCTCATCGCTGCACGGGTGCACCGGATGCCGAAGGCCGACGTCGTCCGCAAACTGCGCGAGGCGAACGTCCCCGTCGGCCCGATCAACGATCTGGGTGAGGTCTTCAACGATCCGGTGGTGCGCCATCTCGGACTCATCGCCGAGGTCGA
>DATLPP010000184.1:0-3558 GCA_035535615.1 Candidatus Udaeobacter sp. | reverse complement strand
ACGAAGGCTTCAACGACGTCGGCGTACCGCGCGAGCGCGGCGTCGAGCTCGCGGACGATCTCGGGTGTCGCGCCTTTCTGCGGGCCGTACACCGCGGACGCGCCCTCTGGACCGAGGAGCGGATTGCGAACGTCGCACGCGACCTCGATCGAGGGACGGACCAGGCGGGGGTCGGTCTGGCCATCGATGCGCCCGAGTCGCGCGAGCGCGGCACCGCCCTCGGGGAGCTCGTTGCCGTCGCGATCGAGGAATCGGTAGCCGAAGGCGCGCGCCATCCCCGCGCCGCCGTCGTTCGTGGCGCTGCCGCCGATGCCGATCACGATCCGATGAGCGCCACTCGCGGCCGCCGCGAGGATGAGCTCCCCCGTCCCGCGCGTGCTCGTGATACGCGCGTCACGTTCGGTCGGGCGCAACAGCGGAAGCCCGCTCGCCGCGGCCATCTCCACCACCGCCGTCGTACCGTCGCCGAGGACGCCCCATTCCGCATCGATCTCGCGACCCAGCGGATCGTGCACCCGCGATCTGCGCACGCCGCCGTTCGTCGCGGTGACGAGCGCGCGCACCGTTCCCTCGCCACCGTCGGCGAGTGGCATCTCCTCGATTCGCGCGTCCGGCCACGCGCGACGGATGCCGCGTGCGATCGCGGACGCGACGGCGACCGCATCGGCGGAGCCTTTGAACGATTGGGGCGCGACGATCACCCGCGGCGCGGGGTCTCGATGCACCGCGGAATTCTATGAGCCAAACGGGCGTTGGTCGGAACGTGCGCTCCCCTATGCTCGGATGACATGACGCGACGGATCGCGATGCTTTCGGTGCACGCGTGCCCGCTCGCGAAGCTCGGCGGACGCGACTCGGGCGGGATGAATGTGTACGTGCGCGAGCTCGCGCGCGACCTCGGCGCGCGTGGCATCGAGGTCGACGTCTTCACCCGCTGGCGCGAGAGGGACGACCCGCGGATCCAGCAGCTCGGCCCGAACGCCCGAGTGATCCACATCCAGTCGGGGCCGATCGGCTACTGGCCAAAGATGGATGTGTACGAACATCTCGACGAGTTCACGGCCAAGCTTCTCGAGCACGCGGCTGCCGAGGGAAAGTCGTACGACCTCGTGCACGCCCACTACTGGCTTTCCGCGAAGGTCGCGCGGACGCTCGAGAAGCAATGGAACGTTCCGGCCGTGCAGATGTTCCACACGCTCGGGCTCGTGAAGCGCGAGGTCATGGATGAAGACATCGACGGCGAGAGCGACATACGCATCGAGATCGAGCGCGAGGCGGTGCAGAAATCGGCCGCGGTTATCGCGGCAAGCAAGATCGAGCTCGACGAGCTGCGTCGTCTCTACCGGGCGGACGCATCACGCGTGGCGGTCATCCCCTGCGGCGTGGATCCCGCCCTCTTCCATCCGGTCCGACAGGCGGACGCGCGCGAAAAGCTTGGGCGCGACCAATGCGAGCGAATCATCCTCTTCGTCGGGCGCATCGAGCAGATCAAAGGGATCGACGTGCTGCTGCGCGCGCTCGGTATCCTCTTTCAGCGCCACCCCGAGATGCAAAGTGACGTGTGCCTTCTCGTTGTGGGCGGCGCGCTCGACCCGGGGGACGACGCGCCCGAAACGGAGAAGATCCTCGAGCTCCGTCGCCTCGTCCACGAGCACCGCCTCGAGTCGAACGTGTCGTTTGTCGGATCGCGCGGGCAGGAAGATCTCGCCCTGTACTACGCGGCCGCTGACCTCTGCGCGGTCCCCTCGTTGACCGAGTCGTTCGGGTTGGTCGCGCTCGAGGCGATGGCCTGCGGCACGCCGGTCGTCGGGACGAAAGTCGGCGGACTGCAGACGGTGATCGAGAACGGGAAGTCGGGTCTCCTCGTGCCGGCCGGCGACGACGAGGCGCTTGCCGAGGCCATGGCCCAGGTCCTGACGGACGCCCGCCTGCGCATGCACCTCGCGCACGGCGCGCGGGAGCGCGCCGAGCAATTCACCTGGCGCCGCGTCGGTGACCGCATCGTCGATCTCTACGATCGCGTCCTCGACCAGCGGAAGGTGACGGTCTGATGGCGGACGCGTTCACAATCCCAAAGCGCGCGATGGCGGTCTTCGCTCATCCCGACGACGTGGACTTCGGCTGCTCGGGCACCCTCGCATCGTGGATCAGAGCGGCCGGCACGCACGTCACGTACTGCGTCATCACCAGCGGGCAAAAGGGCACGCACGATCTGAAGACGACCGCCGAGGAAATGGCCGAGACGCGACAACGCGAGCAACGTGCCGCAGGCGAGGCGATCGGCGTCAAGGAGTTCGTCTTCCTCGGCCACCAGGACGGTGAGCTTGAGGTCAGCATGGATCTGCGCGGTGAGGTGTGCCGCGTCATCCGCCAGCACCGGCCCGATGTGGTCTTCACGAACGATCCGTGGGGCCACTACCAGACGCACCCCGACCATCGCGTCGCCGGTTGGAGTGGACTCGATGGCGTCATCGCCGCGCGGGACCACCTCTTCTTCCCCGAGCAGCTCACCGGCGGTCTGAAGCATCACCGCGTCGCACGAGTGCTCCTGTTCGGAACGCGCGACCCCAATATCTGGTTCGACATCTCCGGATCGATCGACGGAAAGATCGCGGCCCTCAGATCGCACAAGAGCCAGGTCGGCGGGCGTCGTGGGTTCGCGGAGCGCATGAGGTGGTGGGCGAAGAACACCGGCTCGACCTGGAATCTCGAGGCCGCAGAGGCGTTCCGCTACATCGAACTCGCCTAGACCGCGTGTGGTCGCAGTCTGGCGATCTTGCGCGCGTCCCCCTTAACGGTGACTTTCGCGACCGCGGGGCGGTCGCGCTTGCCGGCCAGCACGCCGATGATCCCGTCAGGCGGTCCGGAAAGGACCACATCCGGCGACGGGTGGCGTCCGGGGACTACCCGCACCCGCCCATTCGCGGACTCGAGTGTCATCGGAGCGTCGGCAGTATCGACCTGCACGGTCAAACGCGGCCGGCGCCGGTCAACGCCTTCATAGAGGACGTGGATCGGGTGGATCAACCAATGGCTGCGGAACTCGTCGTCGCGCTCCATCCGCCCCATAAGCGGCCTGGCCCAGCGTCCGAGCGAATGAATGACTTCGCGCAACCCCTCTCCCCATGCGGTCAGTGCATAGGTGTGGTCGGTTCCTCGCTCGAGGACGCCGGCCTCGACGAGATCCTGTAACCGCTCCGCGAGGAGGTTCGTCGCGATCCCGGGCAGACCGTGGAGAAGCTCGTTGTACCGGCGGGGTCCCTGGAGGAGTTCGCGCACGATAAGCAGGATCCAGCGGTCGCCGACGACGTCGAGGCCGCGCGCGAAGCTGCAGTACTGACGATAGGAGCGCATCGCGCGCAGGCTATCACTTGACAATCTAAATCGTCAACTTGATTATCTCCAGCGCGCGTCCTTTTTGCGCGCTGGGAGGTTCAGATGGCCACCGATCCGCGCGAGCTCGTAACGTCGTACATCCAGGCCGTTGGCGAACGGCGACTCGAAGCTCTGCCCCCGCTGCTCGAATCCGATGCCGAGTTCACCCTCGGCGACAACACG
>DATLPP010000183.1:0-4627 GCA_035535615.1 Candidatus Udaeobacter sp. | reverse complement strand
GGCGAGTCGCTCATCTATCACCGCGAGTCGTTCGCGATGCTGATGGAGCGTGTTCCGAACACGCTCATGCTCGCCGTGACGGCGTTGCTGTTGCAGCTCGTGATCGGCGTCCCGCTCGGCGTAGTCGCCGCGTTCAAGCGGGGAAAGTGGGTCGATGGCGCGATCCGTATCTTCGGTGTAGTCGGACACGCCGTTCCGCCGTTCTGGCTCGGCCTCATCCTGATCCTCCTCTTCGCTGTTCAGCTCCGGTGGCTGCCGAGCATCGGTGTCCTCACGGTCGGGCACGACCAACTGGACATCCTCGACCGGCTAAAGCACCTCATCCTTCCCTCGTTCGTCCTCGCGCTGACGGGGATCGCGAACTACTCGCGGATCCTTCGTACCGAAACGCTCGACGTGCTGGCCCAGGACTTCGTCCGCACCGCGCATGCGAAGGGCTTGCGGGAACGGACCGTGGTGTTCACGCATGCGCTCCGCAACGCCCTCATCCCGGTTGTCACCGCGCTCGGCGGCATTCTCGCGGCGCTGGTCGGCGGCGCGCTGGTCATCGAGCAGGTCTTCAGCTGGCCTGGCGTCGGCCAGTTCACGTTTCAGGCGGCGATCGCGAAGGATTATCCGATCGTCCAAGCGGGAGTGATGTTCACGAGCACGATCCTTGTCATCAGTTACCTGCTCCGCGACTTGACGTACGCGATCGTCGATCCGCGAATCAAGGTGAGCTAGTGGCGACGACAGCCGCGACGGCACGGGTCGTGCCCGTTGCAACCCTCGCCCGGCCCTCGCGAAGTCTCTGGGACAACGCGTTCTACAAGCTTCGGCGTGACAAGCTGACGATCGGCGCGTTTGTCGTACTTTCCATCCTTGCGGCGCTCTCCATCGCTGCGCCGCTCTTCTCGGAGTATGTGTTCCACTACAGGTTCGAGCAGCAGGATCTTTTGCACACGTATGAGAAGCCCCAATTCGCGAACCTCGCGTACCTGCTGGGCTCCGACGAGATCGGACGAAGCCAGGTGGTCCGACTTCTATACGGGGGTCAGATATCGCTCTTCGTCGGCTTCACGGCCGCGTTCTTCAACCTAACGGTCGGTATCGCGTTGGGCCTCAGCGCCGGGTATTTCCGTGGCCCGCTCGATGACGTCCTGACCTGGGTGATCACGACCCTGAACGGTATCCCCCAGATTTACCTCCTGCTCATCATCGCGGCGCTCTGGACTCCGGGTCCATTCACGCTCGTCGTCATCATCGGTCTGCTCAACTGGACCGGGATCTCGCTGTACGTCCGCGGCCAGACGTTCGCGCTCCGTGAACGCGAATTCGTGACGGCCGCGCGGACGATCGGCGCTCGCGATCGCCGGATCATGTTCAAGCACATCCTCCCGAACGTGCTGCCTCTGATCTTCGTGCTCGCCGCGATCGACGTGGGCGCGATCATCCTTCTCGAGTCCGCGCTGAGCTTCCTCGGTCTCGGCATCCTTCCGCCGACGCCGACCTGGGGAAACCTGCTGACGAACGCCGTCTCGTACTTCGTCCGGGCCTGGTGGCTCGTCGTCTCGCCGGGAGCGATGATCTTCCTCACCGTGCTCTGCCTGTACCTCATCGGCGACGGCCTGCGCGACGCGCTCGACCCCCGCCTCAAGACGCACTAGGCGTCATGCGTCGCGCGTCCGTCCTAGCGCTCGCGCTTCTCTTCGGCGTCGCCTGCCAGGTGCCATCCGGCGCGAGCACGACGCCGGCGCCGACGGGGGCGCAGCAGGGCGGCACGCTTCGCGTCGCGCTCCCCGCGGAGGTCACCGCGTTCGATCCCTGGAACGCCGACGCAGCGTCGCTCATGGCGACGCGCCAGATCTTCGAAACGCTCGTCGAGGTCGATCCGGCGACGTCGCGAATAACTGGGGCGCTGGCCTCCTCGTGGCAGATGACGAACGACGGCGCGTCGTGGACGTTCACGCTGCGTGAGGGCGTCTTCTTCCACGATGGGCTTCCGCTCGACGCGTCGTCCGTGATCGCGAGCTTCGAGCGGGGCCGAACGACCCGCGCGTCCGCATACCGGATGCTCTTCGAGGATCCGTCCGTGATCCAGAGCATCCAGGCCGTCGATTCACGAACGGTGCGGTTCGACCTTCGTGCGCCATTCGGTCCTTTCCTTGCGCACCTCGCGGCCCCCCAGGCGGCGATCGCGCGGACGAACGCCGCGGGCACCGGGCCGTTCACGGCGTCCGCGAGCGCCCTCGCGCCTGACGGGACGCTCACGCTCGGCCGGAACGATCTGTACTGGCGTCGCAACGCTTCGGGCAAGCAGCTTCCGTATCTCGACGGCCTTGTCTTCCGGCCGGTGCGCGACGCCACGTCGCGCCTCGCGGAGCTTCGCGCAGGGCGGGTCGAGGTGGCGCTCGATCTTCCGATCACGCAGGCCTCCAGCGCGCGAAGCGATCCGAGCCTCGTCGTCAGTCCGAGAAAGGACGCGGCGCTCGCCTCGCTCGGGATCGACGCGACCACCGCGCCGTTCGATCGACCCGAGGTTCGCCGCGCGGTGGCCATGGCGGTGAACCGCAACGCTCTCTCGGCGGTCTACGCCAGTACGTCGCGGCCGGCGACGCAGGTCGTGCCGCCCGGCTCGCTCGGCTACGACGAAAGCGTGGTCGAGTTCGCCCCGCTCGACACGGACGCCGCCCGCAAGGCGCTCGCCGACGCCCATGTCACGACCCCGATCTCGACGGACCTCGCCTACCCGAATGGACCGACGGCCGCATATCCCGATCCGCAGCGCATCGCCCAATCGATCGCCGCGGACCTCGGGAAGATCGGCATCGTCGCGCGACTCCGCGCGGTCGACCCCACCGCACTCCGCGACGCAAAGGCAACGTTCACGCTCGACACGACCGCCATCGGGCTCGACCCCGACGACGTGTTCTGGCCGCTCTACGGTCTCGACGATCCGTCGGGCGCGTCGCTGATCGTGGGCTTGGTCCGGAAGGCCCGCGCCGATGCCGATCCGACCAAGCGCGCCGAGCTCTACAAGCAGGTTTCGAAGATCGCGCGGACCGACGCGCTGCGGGTGCCGCTCCTGTTCGCGGACCGGCCCAACGCCACGACCGCCCGTCTCGTCGGGTACACCGGAATCGAGTATTTCGGCACGGTGTGGCTCCGGCCCTGACCGCGTCGATTAACGTGTAAGGGAATGATCGGAATGGGTGGCGGTGGCGTCCACATGTTCATGTGGGGCCAGCGCGGCGACGCGGCCAAGAAGCGGCCGACGGTCGCGATGTATCGCCGGCTCCTGCGATTCGTCCGCCCGTACCGGTCGAATCTTGCGCTCGCGATCGCCCTGCTTCTCGTCTCGACCGCGCTTGGACTCGTCTGGCCGAAGATCGTGCAGCGCGTGCTCGACCTCGGCCTGAAGGAGCCGGGGCTGCTCGACGAGCTCGTCGTCATTTTTGTCGTAGTCCTGCTGGTCCGCGCGGTCGTTGACGGCGTGCGCCAGTTCGTGATGGCCTGGACGGGCGAAAAGGTCATCTTCGACCTACGCATGGCGATCGTGAACCACCTGCAGTCGATGTCGCTGTCCTTCTTCAACGTTCGCAAGACCGGCGACCTCATGTCGCACGTCACCAGCGACGCGACCCTCGTGCACGGCGTCGTGACCCAGACGATCATCCAGGTGCTCGGCCAGGTCCTGACGCTCGTCGGCGGCATCACGATCATCTTTCTCATGAACTGGCGGCTTGCTCTGCTGACCCTCATCGTCGCGCCGCCGATCGGCATCATCGGCCAGTACCTCGGCCGCCGGATACGCGACATCTCCCGCGCGGCGCAGGACGCGCAGGGCGAGGCTGTCGGTGTGTTGCAGGAGGCGCTCGCCGAGGTGCGTGTGGTGCAGGCCTTCACGCGCGAGGACTACGAGGCGAAGCGCTTTCACGAGAAGCTCATCGTGATGTTCCAGAAGAGCATCGACCGCGCGCGCATCGGCGCGATCATGTTCCCGGCGATCGGGTTCCTCGGGTTCGCGTCGTCGATCGTCGTCCTCTGGTACGGCGGCCACCAGGTCGCGAGTGGTGAGCTCACCGCGGGTGAGCTGGTCGCGTTCCTGCTTTACATGGGAATGGTCGCCGGCCCGGTCGGAGGTCTCGCCAGCCAGTGGACCGGCATACAGCAGGCGTTCGGCGCGGCCGATCGCATCTTCGCGCTGCTCGACACCGAGGCCGACGTCCGCGACCTTCCGGGCGCCGCACCGATCGGCCGGGTGCGCGGCGAGATCGAGTTCGACGACGTGTCCTTCAAGTACGGCGAAGGGCCATTCATATTCGAATCGCTCTCGACCGTGTTCGCCGAGGGCAAGACGACCGCCCTCGTGGGGCCGTCGGGCGCGGGGAAGACGACCCTCGTCAATCTCGTTGGCCGGTTTTACGACCCGGTCGGTGGACGCGTGTGCGTCGACGGTCGGGACATACGCGAAGTGACGCTGCGTTCGCTTCGCGAGCAGATCGCGGTCGTGCCGCAGGAGCCGATCCTTTTCGGCGACACGATCCGCGAGAACATCCGCTACGGGCGGCTCGAGGCCACGCAGGCGGAGATCGAGGACGCGGCGAGAGCCGCGAACGCGACGGAGTTCATCTCGCGAATGCCGAAA
>DATLPP010000182.1:0-4086 GCA_035535615.1 Candidatus Udaeobacter sp. | reverse complement strand
GCCATGCGGGCAGGGTGCGCCGCGGCCTTCGTTGAAAGGCCGGGAGCGATGTGGAACCCACTTCTCGAGCGGCCCGACATCGTCGGACCGGATCTCGAGGAAATAGCGAGAAGCGTCATCGAGATCGACCGCTAGGTCGCTAGATGACGTTCAGTTCCTCTTCCTTGCGCCTGCGACCGCGGGGGCGTCGAGCCGCCGGGCCCTGGGCGAAGGTCGATGAGCCGAGAGTCGTCGTGGCGATGTGGGTGTACTGATGCGCCTCGAGCTCGTGGGCGTTGCGCTTGGCGGCAGCCTCACGCAGGGCGTCCATGGAATCCTGAGGCATCACCGTGAAGACGACTTCGCATTCGTGGTTGGCGCGGCAGGGGAGTCCAGATGTTTTCATCACCTATAGAACGCATGGGCCTGCCCGGTTGTTCCGCCGCAAGGGCCTGCTTGTCCGGCCACTTATTGGCCACACTTCCGGTCAATCGGCTGAGGTGGTCGGCGACAATAGCCGCATGCCCCGGATTCTCGCGCTAGCGCTCGTGTTGGCGTCACTCGCCTTGTCTTCGGCGGCGCTCGCGCTGACTCCGCGAACCGCCATGTGTGGCCGAGTCACGTCGTTCGACCCAGCCGCGTCGGGCGGGCCGCTGGTCAGGCTCGGTACCCAAGAGCCCCGTCACCTTGTCACTGGTGGCGTCCCGCAGCTGGGCTCGGAGGTGTGCATCTGGGGTGCTGCAGTTGAGAACATCAACCCGCCGATCCCGGACCCGACGCCCAAGGGGATCGCCGGCTACAGCATCCTGCCGGTCACCTCCCTTCCCTGCGGGGCCGTCGCCGGGACGACCGCGACCTTCGTCATGCCGGGGGAAGAAATTTCCGCGCTCCCGAACGCCGCCACGCTGACTCTTGCGCTCAGCACAACGGCACGGGACGGCTGCGCGCGCATCGCGATCGATGCGCAAGGGAATCCTCTCGCGGTCGTTGTCCCACGCGCGCCGTCTTCTTCAGCGCCGGCGTCACCATCGACCGCCGTGAGATCCCTCCCGAACACGAGCACATCACCTCGTCCCTGAGTCCGGTCGCGATACCATCGTGATGGTCGTGCTAGGCGGGGAGCTAGCGGTGCCCTGTACCCGCAATCCGCTCCAGCGGGGCTGAATCCCCTCCCGAGGTCCGGCATCGCGGATCCTGCATGCGCGCTGCGGCGTTGACGATCGGGTCCTGTGCAGAAACGGCCCGTGAACCCCGTCAGATCCGGAAGGAAGCAGCGGTAAGCGGTCGTCGCTTCGTGCCGCAGGCAAGCCTGATCCGAGCCAATGCGCGTGTGCGTGTTCGAGATGTCGTGATCGACGGAGGGTGCACGACCATCTCCTATTAACATCGCACGGTGCCGGAGCGCGCCGCCCTCTATCGCCGCTACCGCCCCCAAACCTTCTCCGCGATCGTCGGACAGGAGCACGTGACACGCACGCTCCGAAACGCGATCGCGAGTGGCCAGGTCGCCCACGCATACCTTCTGGCCGGGGTCCGCGGCACCGGAAAAACCTCGATCGCCCGGCTCATCGCGAAGGCCGTGAACTGCCCGAACGCGAAGGACGGCGAGCCGTGCGATCGGTGCGAGACCTGCGTCGCGATCCGCGAAGGCCGCTTTCTGGATCTGATCGAGATCGACGCCGCCTCGAATCGCGGCATCGACGAGATGCGCGACCTCCGCGACAAGGTCCGTTTTGCCCCGTCGATGGGGCAGTACAAGGTGTACGTGATCGACGAGGCGCACCAGCTCACGACCGAGGCCTTCAACGCGCTCCTCAAGACGCTTGAGGAGCCGCCGCCGCACGCGATGTTCATCCTGGCAACGACCGAGGCGCAGAAGATCCCGGCCACGATCGTCTCGCGCACCCAGCGCTTCGATCTTCGCCGCATCCCACACAAGGGCGTCGTCGCTCAGCTGGCGAAGATCGTCGAGCAGGAGAAGGTGCGCGCCGACCCCGCAGCGCTCGATGCGATCGCGCGTCATGCCCAGGGCTCCCTCCGGGATGCCGAGAGCATGTTGGACATGGTCATCGCCTTCGCCAACGGGGCCATCACCTTGAAGGAGGTCGATGACCTCCTCGGCGCGTCGGACTGGGAGGAGACCGCGGCCCTCTTCGATGCGCTCGCCGCCGCCGATGCGGCGAAGGGCGTGGAGCTCATCGGCCGCCTTGTCGACGACGGGCGCGACCTTCGTCTCTTCGTTCGTCGCGCGATCGAGCACGCTCGCGCGCTCGTGTTTACACGCGCGACCGGCAACCCGCCCGAGGCCGTGAGCGAACAGATGGCCACGAAGCTGCGCGCGCAGGCGCAGGGGCTTTCCCTCGATCAGCTCGCGAAGATCGCGAAGCGTCTCATCGAGACCGAGCAGCACCTCCGCACGAGCGAGGGGACACCCCTTCCGCTCGAGCTCGCCGTCCTCGATCTTGTGACATCAAGCGAGAAGGTCGCACCGCCGCCCGACCCGAGGCGCGAGACCGATCGTCCCGCCGCCCCGCGACCGACAGCTCCCTCGCCGTCGCGCTCCGAACCCAGGCGCGAGGCGCCGCGTGGCTCGGTGGTGGCGATCGCCGAGCGACGGGTCGTGACGGAGACCACGATCACGGCGGGCGCGGCGTCACCGGTCGTGAAGCTCGAGACGGTCCGAAAGGCGTGGGGCGAGCTCGTCGATCGAGCGAAGGAGCGCAGTATCGGTAAGGCCGCGCAGCTCGCGAAGGCCGAGCCGCTCGCGATCGAGGGCGCGACCATCGTGATCGGCTTCGGCGAAGAGTTCGCGCGGCTGCTCTGGCAAGAGAAGCGTCGAGCGGAGCTCGAGCAGGACCTCTCCGAAATCCTCAAAGCGGCGATCCGCGTCAAATGTGTGCGTCAGGCAGGCGTGCCTGAGGCCGCGACCGACGATCCGATGCTGCGCGCCGCCATCGACACGCTCGGTCGTCCGGACCGCATCATGGAGATCGAATGAAGAACTTCGGCGACATTCAAAAGCTCGCGCAGAAGATGCAGGCCGACATGGCGAAGGCCCAGGAGGAGCTCGGCGCGTTGACGGTCGAGGGATCGGCCGGCGGCGGCGCGGTCGTCGTCGTCATGACCGGAACGCAGGAGTGCAAAGAGGTCCGCATCAAGAAGGAAGCGGTTGATCCCGAAGATGTCGAAACCCTCGAGGATCTCGTGCGTGCCGCGATCGCGGACGCGCTCACCAAATCGAAGCAGCTCGCGGCCGAGAAGCTCGGCGGCCTCACCGGCGGCCTGAAGCTTCCGGGGATGTGATTTGCCGACTGCTCTCGCGCGTCCGCTCGCACGCCTGATAGACGAGCTCTCGAAGCTGCCGGGCGTCGGACCCAAGACCGCGCAGCGACTCGCGTATCACATCCTCCGCACGTCGAGCAGCGACGCGGAAGCGCTCGCGGCCGCCGTGCGTTCGGTGAAGACCGACCTCCGCTACTGCTCGACCTGTTTCAACATCGCCGAGACCGACCCCTGCGCGATCTGCGCCTCCGACGAGCGCGACAAGCGGATCGTCTGCGTGGTCGAGGAGCCGCTCGACGTCCTGGCGATCGAGCGCACAGGTCAGTACGCCGGTCTGTACCACGTGCTCCACGGCGCGATCTCGCCGGTGAACGGCGTGCGGCCCGACGACCTCAAGATCCCGCAGCTCTCGCAGCGCTTGAAGCAGGGTGGGATCGAGGAGCTGATCCTCGCCACGAACCCGAATCTCGAAGGCGACGCGACCGCGATGTACATCGCTCAACTCACAAGTGGCAACGGCGTTCGCGTGACGCGGCTCGCTCGAGGCCTACCTATGGGCGGCGATTTGGAATGGGCTGACGAAGTGACCGTCAGCCGCGCATTAGAAGGACGCCGGGGACTCTGACGCGCAGGCGCCCCGCGGTTGGGCTGCCGGCGGAAAGCAGCGTTGACGGCTCGGCCCCTGAGTTGGTACGATTAGCGCTCACATCACGCCCGTGGCCAGTTCCGCATGGGAGGCAAAGGGCACGATCTTTAACAGCTGAAGAGTGGCAGGAACGAACAGCGCGGACTCGTCGATTTTTTGGATCGAACTCGAAGCTTGAA
>DATLPP010000181.1:0-2833 GCA_035535615.1 Candidatus Udaeobacter sp. | reverse complement strand
CGGCGCGGGCCAGGTCGTCAACGGCCTGGTGAAGCGGATCGCCGACGTGAAGCTCCTCAACGTCTCGGATCCTCTCTCCATCACCGGAGCGCTGTCGGCCCTGCGGGACCGCGCCACCGCGCCGCGGTGACCCGCCGCGTTGTCGTGACGGGCCTCGGCGCCGTGACGCCGCTCGGCCTGGACGTCAAAACCACCTGGGACGCGCTCGTTCACGGTCGGAGCGGCATCGGCCGGATCACCCGCTTCGATCCATCGCCGTACGAGACGCAGATCGCCGGCGAGATCAAGGGGTTCGACGCCGCGAAGTACATGGACCGCAAAGAGATTCGCCGTACCGATCGCTTCACGCAGTACGCAGTCGCCGCTGCTGCACAGGCGCTCGAGGACGCCGGTTTGAAGGGTGGCGGGCCGGATCGCGACCGGATCGGTGTCGCGATCGCCACCGGGGTCGGCGGGATCGAGACGTTGATCGACCAGGTGCTCTTGATGAAGGAGCGGGGACCGTCACGGCTCTCGCCGTTCCTCGTGCCGATGCTCATGGCGAACGCCGGATCGGCGCAGATCTCGATGCAGTTCGACGTTCGCGGGCCGAGCCTGACCCACGTCTCCGCGTGCGCGTCGAGCTCGCACTCGATCGGCGAGTGCGCCGAGCTGATCAAGCGCGGGCAGGCCGATGTCATGGTGACCGGTGGAGCGGAGGCGGCCGTGCTCCCGCTGCCGATCGGCGCCTTCGCGACGATGCATGCCATGAGCCGCCGGAACGACGCACCCGAGAAGGCCTCGCGGCCCTTCGACAAGGATCGTGACGGCTTCGTACTCTCGGAAGGCTCCGCGGTGCTCATCCTCGAGGAGCGTGAGCGCGCCCTCGCACGAAAGGCGACGATCTACGGCGAGGTCGTCGGGTACGGTGCGACGGCAGATGCCTATCACATCACGTCGCCGTCGCCCGAGGGCGAGGGGAACGCGCGCGCGATGCAGATGGCCCTCGACCAAGCCGGCATGAAGCCGTCGGACATCGAATACATCAATGCGCATGGCACGTCCACGCAGCCGAACGACCGCGAGGAGACGGCGGCCATCAAGAAGGTCTTCGGCGACCACGCCAAAAAGCTCATGGTCTCGTCGACGAAGTCGATGACGGGTCACCTCCTCGGTGCTGCCGGCGCGCTCGAGGCCATGGCCTGCGTCCTCGCCATGCGCGACGGGTGCGTGCCACCGACGATCAACTACGAGACGCCGGACCCCGCGCTCGACCTCGACTACGTGCCGAACGAGGCCCGCGCGCGGCCGATCAAGACCGCCCTATCCAACTCAATGGGCTTCGGCGGACACAACGCCTCGCTGATCTTCCGTGCCGCATAGCGCTGGCATCGCGGCTGCACGCGCCTAACAAGGTGCCGAAGCCGACCGACCGACCCCCCGAGGAATGGAAAAGCGCTGGCGAACCGATGACCGATTCGCAGGCCTCATTTCTGAAACGGCTGTCGACGGACGCGGGCCAGGAATTCGACGCCACCTTGAGCAAGGCCGCCGCGTCGCGGCGGATCGACGAGCTTCTGAATCGCGGGAAGGGCGAGTCCTCTGGCGCAACGCCGGCCCGCCGCACCCGAAAACCCGCCGCATCGCGGCCCGCGAAGGCGAAGGCTGCCGCTGGGATGAGCGACGCGCAGTCGGCCTACTTGCAGGAGCTCGCCGAGGAGGAGGGCGGCGATTTCGACCCTGACCTCACAAAGGAAGACGGGGCGCGCCGCATCGGGGAGCTCCTCATCAAGCAGATGGCGCGCCGGTCGCCGACGGAGCCGCCCTTCTAGACGGCGTCCCTGCTAGTTTCGGCAGCGCATGGGGATCGAGCTCAAAGGACGGACCGCGCTCATCACCGGCGCGGGCCGCGGGATCGGACGCGCCACCGCTATTCGCCTCGCGCGCGACGGCGCGCGCATCGCGATCAACTACAAGGGAAACGCGGACGCCGCGGCGGAGGCGAAAGGCCTCGTTGAGAAGGGTGGGGGTGAGGCGACCGTCATCCAGGGCGACGTGTCGGTCGACGGTGAGGCCGAGAACGTGGTGAAGGCCGCCCTCAAGTTCGGCGGCGGCCGGCTCGACATCCTCGTCAACAACGCGGGCATCACCCGCGACAACCTGCTCGTGCGGATGAGCGCCGAGGACTGGGACGCGGTCGTCGACCTGAACCTGCGCGGCGCGTTCCTGGTGACGAAAGCCGCGATGCGCCCGATGATGAAGCAGCGCGCGGGGCGCATCGTGAACGTCTCGTCCGTCGCCGGCGTCGCCGGCAACGCCGGTCAGGCGAACTACGCGTCGGCGAAAGCCGGGCTCATCGGATTCACGAAGACAGTCGCGCGCGAGATGGCCATCCGCAACATCACCTGCAACGCGGTCGCGCCCGGTTTCGTGGACACCGACCTCACGCACGCCCTGCTGAAACAGATGGAGGAGACGATCCTCAAGCAGATCCCTCTCGGTCGGTTCGGCGCGGTCGAGGACGTCGCTAATGCGATCGCCTTCCTCGTTTCCGACGAGGCGAGCTACATCACCGGTCAGGTGCTTGTCGTCGACGGCGGCATGGTGACAGCCTAGGCATGCGACTCTCGCGGATCCTTCTCGTCGTCGGTGTCGCCGTCCTGGTTTTCGCGATCGACCGGGTCACGAAGACGTGGGTCAGCGAGAACATCCCGCTCGGCACGGCGCGGCCGGTCGTCGGGGACTACGTGCGGATCGTGCACGCGCAGAACACGGGAGCCGCGTTCGGCCTCCTGCCGGAGCGCACGACCTTGCTGTCGGTGCTCTCAGTCGTCGCCGTTCTCGCCATCGTCTA
>DATLPP010000180.1:0-22789 GCA_035535615.1 Candidatus Udaeobacter sp. | reverse complement strand
TGATCCACCGTGAGCGGCGAGTCGTGCGCATGCCCGAAGTAATGGTCTTTCTCGTGCCGCAGCTCTTTGACGTCCATCGAATGCCACAACGTGCGCGCCGGCACGCGAATTCCGCCACCTAGACTCGGCGCATGCTTCCCCGACCACGCCTGTGGGTCAGCCTCGTGCCCTACGGGATCGGTCGGACGAAGCCCAACCACTACCTCGAAATACTCCGGACGGTCTGGGACAACCGGCACGATCTTCCCTACGCGTGGCGGATCCTGTCCAGGGGCGTCTGCGACGGCTGCGCACTCGGCGTTGCGGGCTTTCACGACTGGACCATGGAGGGTGTCCACCTCTGCACGACGCGCCTCGACCTCCTCAAACTGAACACAGCACGCGCTCTCGATCCGGCCGTCCTGGCCGACGTCGCCCGCCTCCCGCGCTCATCAGGTGCGCTCCGCGCGCTCGGCCGGCTTCCATACCCGATGCTGCGGCGGCGCGGCGATGCGGGCTTCACTCGGATCAGCTGGGACGGCGCGCTCGGGCTAGCGGCGGCACGGATCCACGCGAGCGCGCCGGAGCGGATCGGCTTCTACCTGACGGCACGCGGTCTCACGAACGAGACCTACTACGCGGCGCAGAAGGTCGCGCGCTACCTGGGTACGAACAACATCGACAATGCTGCCCGCGTGTGCCACGCGCCGTCGACGGGAGCTTTACGAGCGGCGATCGGTGTCGCGGCGACGACGTGCTCGTACCGCGACGTAATCGAGAGCGACCTCGTCGTCCTGTTCGGCGCCGATGTCGCGAACGCCCAGCCGGTCTTCATGAAGTACCTGTATCTCGCGCGAAAGCGGGGGACCAGGGTGCTGGTCGTAAACCCGCTGCGCGAGCCCGGGCTCGAGAGCTACTGGGTGCCGTCGAGCGTCGAGAGCGCGATGTTCGGCACCAAGATGGCCGATGCGTTCTTCCCGATCCATACCGGCGGCGATCTCGCGTTCGTGCGTGGGGTCGTCAAGATCCTGATGGACGAAGGCGGGATCGACGAGGATTTCGTCCGCGATCACACCGAGGGGTTCGATCGGCTGCGCGCCCTTCTTGCGGCGACGACTCTCGCCGATCTCGCGGAGGCCGCCGGAAGCAGCGCGGCCGAGCTTCGCGCGTTCGCGAAGACGTACCGCGAGGCGCCCTCGGCCGTGCTCGTGTGGTCGATGGGCGTCACCCAGCATGTCTGCGGGACCGAGAGCGTCCAGGGCATCATCGACCTCGCTCTCGCGCGGGGCAACGTGGGTCGCGCCGGCGCGGGTCTCATGCCGATCCGTGGCCACTCCGGCGTGCAGGGCGGCGCTGAGATGGGCGCATACGCGACCGCGCTCCCTGGCGGACTTGCCGTCACGCCCGAGAACGCGCGCGCGCTCGGGGAACGCTACGGCTTCGATGTTCCGCCGCGGCCCGGCCTCACCGCCGCCGAGATGGTCGAGGCCGCCGGGCGAGGCGAGATCGACGTCCTCTGGTCGAGCGGCGGGAACTTCCTCGAGACGCTGCCCGATCCCGAATCCGTCCGCGCCGCGCTCGCGCGCACGCCGCTGCGGGTGCATCAGGACATCGTCGTTTCGCCGCAGATGCTCGTTGAAGGCGAGGAGGTGCTTCTCCTTCCGGCGATGACGCGCTACGAGCAGCCGGGCGGGGGCACCGAGACCACCACCGAGCGCCGCGTCGTGCTCAGTCCGGAGATCCCCGGGCCGCGTCCGGGCGAAGCGCGCGCCGAGTGGGCGATCTTCGCGGAGCTCGGCCGGCGCGTCCGTCCCGAGCGGGCGTCGACACTCGGCCTTGGCTCCGCCGGACTCATCCGCGACGAGATCGCCGCTGTGGTCCCGGCCTACGCGGGCATCGAGCGGCTCGCCGCCGGTGGCGACTCCTTCCAATGGGGCGGACGCCTCCTGTGCGAGGGCTGGAGCTTTCCGACCCCGGACGGCAGGGCGCACTTCTCTGACGCGATGCCCGCGCAGGCACCACTGCCGGCCGGCCGCTACCACCTATCGACACGGCGCGGTAAGCAGTTCAACTCGATGGTCTGGCGTGACCGCGATCCGCTGACCGGCGCCACGCGGGACGCGCTGTTCCTCTCGTCCGACGATGCGAAGGGTCTCGGAGTCTCGGAAGGCGAATCGCTCGTCGTTCGTGCGGAGAGTGGCGCCACGCTCCGCGCGCGCGCTCACGTCGCGCCGATCCGCGCCGGGAACGTGCAGATGTTCTGGCCGGAGGCGAACGCGCTCATCGCCGCGGGGCGGCGCGATCCAACCTCGGGCGTCCCCGACTACAACGCGGTGGTCGAGATATCGCGAGGGTGAGCCGGCCCTCGGGAATCCTGCTCGCGGGCGGTGCCTCTCGACGCTTCGGGCGGCCGAAGATCGTCGAGCCGGTCGACGGCGCACCGCTTTTCCACCGTCCGCTGCGTGCGCTCCTTGACTCGTGCGACGACGTCGTGATCGTGATCGCTCCGGAGGCGCAGGAGCCGCCGCTACCGGACGGCTCGGATCGCGTTTCGTTCGCGCGCGATCAGGTCGCCTACGAAGGCCCACTCGCGGGCACGCGGATCGGACTCGAGCGGGTCCGCGGCGAACATGCTGTGCTCCTCGCCGCCGATATGCCCTGCGTAAGCGCGCGGCTGCTCTCGCTGATGGCCGACCGCGCGGCGACCAGTCACCGAGAGGCGGTCGTCCTCAAAGACACCGACGGCCCGCGTCCGCTGCCGGCGGTCCTCATGGTCGCGCCCGCTCTCGCGCGGGCGCGGGCCCTTCTGGAAAGCGGCGAGCGCAGGCTTCGCGCGCTCATCGAGGGTCTCGACGCGGATGGGCTGACCGAGGCGGTCTGGCGTCAGGAGGATCCGAACGGAACGTGGCGACGCGACGTGGATCTGCCCGGGGATCTCCCGAAAGGAACGCGCTAGGCGGCGGTGCTCGGCTCCAGCTTGTCGAACGCCCGACCGATGTCCTTGAGGATCTCGGCGTTGATGTCGGACGCCAGCTTGTAGCGGACGACGTTCCCGTTACGTGATGGCTGGACGACGTCGGCCTCGCGCAGCACGCGGAGGTGCTGACTCGTGGCCGACCGGCTCCGGCCGAGA
Organism: Candidatus Udaeobacter sp.; assembly: GCA_035535615.1. Taxonomy (GTDB): domain Bacteria; phylum Chloroflexota; class Limnocylindria; order P2-11E; family P2-11E; genus 3-1-20CM-2-70-9. The sequence goes on along the minus strand of DATLPP010000180.1, from coordinate 19,677 downwards.
ACGCGCGCGAGGTCGCTGGCCGCGAGCTGGTTATCGCGGAGGGCGCGCACGATCTTGAGGCGCGTCCCGTCGCAGAGGACATCCAGAAGGCGCCGCATCCGACGCTCGGACAGCGGCGACAACGTCTGTCGCTCCGCGGTCGCGACCGCGGTGGGATCTATTGCCTGGGAATTCATCGGCTCCATGCTCGGACCTCAATCAACTTGTCGTTCTCGGACGTTCCGTATGCATCGGTCATGCCTGTTACCGATGCATTTACCTGGCCGCTTGAGCGCTCGTGCAAGTTGCTATTTCGTTACGTCGATCCTATGAAGGCCGCGAATGACAACGATCCTGGTCCTCGACGACGATCAGGTGATCCTCGATCTCCTTCGGACCGTCCTTGTCGACGCCGGCTACGACACGGTCGTTGCTCCAGGTCTGCACGCGATCGCCGCCGACGCGAGCGCGGACGTCGTGATCACCGATCTCGTCCCGTTGAAGTCTTATTGGCGCGAGTCCGCGGTCGACTGGATCACGTCACTGCGCTCGCGCTTCGCCGGTTCGCCGCTCTTCATCCTCACGGCTCATGCCGACGCGGTCGCGGAGCCCGACATGCTCGGCGCGAATGCGATCCTCGCGAAGCCTTTCGATGTGGACGTGCTGCTCGCGAAGCTCGACGAGCTGCTCGCGTAGTTACTGCGCGCCGCGCTACATGCGGAAGACGCCGTACCGCACGTCCTCGATCGGCGCATGCCTCGCGGCAGCGAGCCCGAGCGCGAGGACGGTACGCGTGTCGAGCGGATCGATGATGCCGTCGTCCCAGAGGCGTGCGGTGGAGTAGTACGGCGATCCCTGCGTCTCGTACTGCTCGCGGATGCGCGAGCGGAACGCTTCCTTCTCGGCGTCGTCCTTGAACGTCCCGACCAGGGAGAGGACCGTCGCGGCCTGCTCCCCGCCCATCACGCTGATGCGCGCGTTCGGCCACATCCAGAGCTGCCTCGGCTGGTACGCGCGCCCATTCATTCCGTAGTTCCCCGCACCGAAGCTGCCTCCGATGATCACCGTGAACTTCGGCACGCTGCTGCATGCGACCGCGGTGACCATCTTGGCTCCGTCCTTGGCGATGCCGCCGGCCTCGTACTCCTGGCCGACCATGAAGCCCGAAATGTTCTGTAAAAAGACGAGCGGCACGCGCCGCTGGTTGCAGAGCTCGATGAAATGAGCCGCCTTGAGCGCCGACTCGCTGAACAGCACGCCGTTGTTCGCGACGATCCCCACGCGGAAGCCCTCGATCCGTCCGAAGCCGCACACGATCGTCGTGCCATACAGCGCCTTGAACTCGTGAAAGCGCGACCCGTCGACGAGCCGCGCGATGACCTCGTGCACGTCGTATTGCGTTCGGATGTCCTCGGGGACGAGTGCGTAGAGATCCTCGGGGTCGTGCGCCGGCGGCTCGGGCGCGATCTTGTCGTCTCCCCAGAACGTGGGCCGATCGAGCTGCGCGACGATCTCGCGCGCGATGGCGATCGCGTGAGGATCGTCGAGTGCGAGATGGTCGGCCACACCCGACACGCGGGTGTGCATATCCGCCCCGCCGAGATCCTCAACGGACACGTCGACTCCGGTGGCCGCCTTCACGAGGGGCGGCCCGCCGATGAAGATCGCGCCCTGGCCCTTCACGATCACGGTCTCGTCGCTCATGGCTGGGACGTACGCGCCGCCGGCGGTGGACCAGCCCATGACGATCGCGATCTGCGGGATCCCAAGCGATGACAGGCGTGCCTGGTTGTAAAAGATCCGGCCGAAATGCTCGCGATCGGGGAAGACCTCGTCCTGCCGGGGCAGGAACGCGCCGCCGGAGTCGACCAGGTAGAGGCAGGGGAGCCGGTTTTCGAGCGCGATCTCCTGCGCGCGCAGGTGCTTCTTCACGGTGAGCGGGTAGTAGGAGCCGCCCTTCACTGTCGCGTCGTTCGCGACGATCACGCACACGTTCCCGCTGACACGGCCGACTCCGGTGATCATGCCGGCGCCGGGCGCCTCGTCGTCGTACATGCCGTACGCCGCCAGCGGCGAGAGCTCCAGGAACGCCGTGCCCGGATCGAGAAGTCGCTCCACGCGCTCGCGCGGCAGGAGCTTTCCGGCTTTCGTGTGACGCTCGCGCGCGCGCTCGGGGCCACCCAGACGCGCCTTGGTCAAGCGCTCGCGAAGCTCAGCGACGAGTCGTTGCATGGCCTGGCGGTTGCGTCCGGCGGCATCGTCGCGCGTGTCGGTCTTGGTCCGTAGCACGCTCACGAGCGTAGTATCGGCGCGAGGCCACAGCGTGGGAGGGGTTACATGACACCGGAGCTCGATCGGCGCACGTTCCTCAAGCTGGCCGGGGCGACAGCTTTCGTCGCGGCGTGCGGCGGCGCGAAAGCCACTGGCTCCGTTTCCATCTACTCGGCGTTGAACGAGTCGACCAATAACCAGCTCTTCGCGGCGTTCACAAAGGCGACGGGCGTGAACGTGAGCACTCTGCCGCTGGCTGCCGCCGGCGATCTTCAGACGAAGATAACCGCCGAGAAGAACAACCCCCAGGCCGATATCTTCGTGGGCGGCTCGAGCGAGTTCCACGACCCGCTCGGCAAGCAGGGGCTGCTCGAGGCGTACCAGTCCCCCAACGCGAAGGACGTCGCGGCGCAGTTCAAGGAGGCCTCGGGCCTCTGGACCGGTTGGTACACAGGGATCTTCGGCTTCGTCTCGAACACGAGCAGGCTCAACAGCGACATCGGCGGCAAGAAGCCGGCGACGTGGGACGACCTGCTCGACCCCGCTTGGAAGCAGAAGCTCATCCTTCCCGACCCGATCAAGACCGGCGGTGGCTACATCTTCATCGCCACGCAGATCTTCCGGTTCGGCAGGGACGAGACCAAGGCGATGGATTACATGAAGAAGCTTCACGCCAACATCCTTTCGTACGGCCCGACGTCCCCGGGCGTGATCATGTCGATCACGAACGGCGAGGCTGCGGGGGCCCCGAACTGGAGTCACGACATCCTCACCGCGAAAGCGCCAGACCCGACGAAGATCGACCTCACCGTTCCCAAGGACACCGGCTTCGAGGTCGGCGCGGTGAGCATCGTCAAGGGAACCAAGAACCTGGCCGGGGCGCAGGCATTCGTCGACTGGGTCCTCACGAAGGAAGCCGGCGACCTCAACACCAAGCTCAGCAACCGCGGCTCCGTGAGGACGGACGTCGCGCCCGCACCGGGTGCGCCGACGCTCACCTCCGTCAGCCTCGTCAACTACGATCGCCAGTGGGCGACCGACAACAAGACGCGCATCCAGAAGCTCTGGCAGAACACAGTAGGCATCCAATAGTCCTCACGATCTAACGATGCGCAGCCTGCAGCGCGAGCCGGCACTCCTGCTCGCGCTGCTGGCTGTCACGGCGCTGGTGCTCTTGTTCGTCGTCTACCCACAAGTGCAGGTCGTCCTCACTCCGGGACCGGGCGGCTACGTCCAGTTCTTTCAAGAGGGCACGTGGCTCGTCCCGCTGCGCAACTCGATCCAGCTGACCCTTCTGTCGACCACCACGGCGGTGGTGCTCGGGTTCGTCTACGCGTACGCGATGGTCTACTCGAACATGCGCTGGAAGCCGTTCTTCCGCCTCATCGGCATCCTGCCGCTGCTCTCGCCTCCGTTCGTGGTCGCCGCCGCGTACACGCTTCTCTTCGGCGCTCGAGGGGTGATCAGCTACAGCGTCTTCGGCCAGTCGCCGAACATCTACGGCCTCAACGGCGTGTGGGGAGTTCAAACGATCGCGTTCTTTCCATTCGCGTACCAGCTCATCGCCGATGCTCTTTCGCGGAGCGACCCGCGGATGGAGCAAGCCGCACATAACCTCGGCGCGGGTTCCTGGCGGGTCTTCCGGACCGTGACGCTTCCGCTCTCGCGCCCGGGCCTCGGCGCCGCGATCCTGACGACCGCGATCTACATCCTCGAGGACTTCGGGAACCCCCAGCTGATCGGCGGCACCTTTTATGTCTTACCCACGCAGGCCTATAGCCTCATCTCGAGCTTCGGCGAGTACACGAGCGCGGCCGCCCTGAGCACCATCCTGCTTCTCCTGGCCTTCGGGCTCTACCTCGCGAAGGTCCGGCTCGATGGCGGGCGCTCCTTCGTGACGATCTCCGGCCGGGCTTCATCGATGCCGCGGCCGCCGGTGAGCGCTGGCGTGAGCCGGGCGTGCTTTGTCGCGTGTCTCGCGCTCGCCGGCATCATCCTTCTCGTGTACGGGAGCCTCGTCGTGAGCGCGCTCACTCTGCGTTTCCCGAACAACCTCCAATTCACGACCGAGCATTTCCAATACGTCTTGAGCGGAACGAACGGCGACGCGCTGCGCAACACGCTCGTCTTCAGCGGCGTTGCGGCTGCGGTCTCGGCGGTGTTCGCGCTCTTTGCGGGCTGGCTCGTGCAGCGTGGGAACTGGAGGGGACGGCAGGCGCTGGACCTTCTCCTGATCCTGCCCGCCGCCATACCCGGCATCTTCTTTGGACTTGGGTACCTCTTGGCGTTCAACCAGCGGTGGCTTGACTTCGTCGATCGGGGCTGGCTCATCATCATCGCCTTCGTCTTCTGGAACATACCGGTGGGCTACCAAGCGGCGGCTGCGGGCCTGCGCCAGATCGATCGCTCGATCGATGAAGCCGCGACGAGTCTTGGTGCGTCGAGCCTTCGCGGCTTCCGCGACGTGATCCTTCCGATGCTCGGTGGCTCGCTGCGGGTCGGATTCATCACGACGTTCGTCCGCGCCGTCACCACCCTCTCGCTCGTGATCTTCCTGTTCACCCCGCCGACGACGGTAGCGACGATCCGCATCTATCAGCTCGTCGGCGATCTCAACTGGGGCGCCGCGACCGCGTATACCGTCGCCGACATCGGAATGGCGATCATCGCGCTCTCGCTCTTCGCGGTCCTCGCGCGCGGCCGGATCGCGCTTGGGGCGGCACGTGCCTGATCAATCTCGCGGCAGGGGGCAGGGGCCCCCGAGCGCGGAGCGAACCGCGGAGACGCGCCTACGGCAGTCCGGATTCGCTCGTCGCGCACGCTCGCTTCGCTCGCTGACAGGGGCCCCTACCCCTGAGCCGACACCTCGCTCATGACCCCTGAAACCGCTCACGTCCGCGTATCGCACGTGACCAAGCGATTCGGCGGCGTCACCGCCGTCGACGACGTTTCTTTCGAGGTGCCGAAGGGCACGTTCGCGACCCTTCTCGGTCCCTCCGGCTGCGGCAAGACGACGACCCTGCGGATGATCGCGGGCTTCTACGATCCCGATCAGGGCGACATCGAGATCGCCGGCCGCCGTGTCAACAACCTTCCGGTGCACCGCCGCGGTACGGCCATGGTCTTCCAGGACTACGCGCTCTTTCCTCACATGAGCGTTCGCGACAACGTCGCGTACGGGCTGAAGGTCGCGCACGTATCAGGTGCCGACCGCACCCGTCGGGTTGACGAGACCCTCGCGTTCGTCGGACTCGGTGGCCTCGGCGACCGTTGGCCGAACCAGCTCTCCGGTGGACAGCAGCAGCGGGTCGCGGTGGCGCGCGCCCTCGTGATCCAGCCGCAAGTGCTGCTGCTCGATGAGCCGCTCTCCAATCTCGACGCCAAGCTTCGGGAACAGCTGCGCGTCGAGATGCGGATCCTCCAGCGCCGGCTGGGCATGACCTTCGTGTACGTGACCCACGATCAGGAGGAGGCCCTCTCGCTCTCGGATTGGATCGCGGTCATGAGGGCCGGCAAGGTGGAGCAAGCCGGTGCGCCGTGGGAGATCTACTACCACCCGAAGACCGCATTCCTCGCCGATTTCGTCGGCGCCGTGAATCTCGTGCCCGCCAAGGTCACCGACCTCGCCGACGGAACGGCGACCGTGAGCTTCGGCAGGAATCGTGCGGAGGTCCGGCGGCCGGAAGCGGCGCTCAGCATCGGGCAGGACGTCCAGCTCTGCGTGCGCCCGGAGAGCTTCACCATCGCGCCTCCGGACGTCGCGGCGACCGGCCTCTCGCTGGCGGGCGCGATCGTCCGCCGCGCATTCCTCGGGGACACCATGCGCTATTGGGTGAAGGTTGACGATCGCGAGTGGATCGTGGATCAGCCGGACCCGGGTGGCAGCGCCACGCTCGACGGCGCGGTCTCGCTCTCGCTTCGGCCGGACCGGGTTCACGTCATAGCGGAGTAGACGCCGACCGACCGAGCCCTGTTCGTGCTGTTTAGTGCGCTGCCGTCTCCATCAAATGCGATCGCGGGCGGACGAGTACCGTGACGCGAATGTCAGCGCCGGCGATCGAGCTTCGGCATGTCACCAAGCGTTTTCTGACGCCTTCGGGTACGGCGTACACGGCGCTTCGCGACCTCGATCTCGCGGTCGGGGGCGGCGAGTTCTGCGCGGTCGTCGGTCCCACGGGCTGCGGCAAGTCGACGACGCTTGCTCTGATCTCCGGGCTCGAGCCGCCGAGCGAGGGCGAGGTGCTCGTCGGCGGCGAACCGGTGCGGAGCGTCGGGCGCGATGTCGGCTACGTCTTCCAGGTCGACGCGGTCTTCCCGTGGAAGAGCGTGCTCGACAACGTCGCGACCGGTCCGCGCTTTCGCGGCGTCGAGAAGCGGGAGGCCGAGGAGCGTGCGCGGGATTGGATCAAGCGCGTCGGCCTTGCCGGATTCGAGCGCTACTACCCGCATCAGCTCTCCGGCGGCATGCGCAAACGTGCCGCGCTCGCGCAGACGCTCATTAACGAGCCGCGTTTCCTGCTCATGGACGAGCCGTTCAGCGCGCTCGACGTGCAGACGCGCACTCTGATGGAGAACGAGCTTCTCCAGCTCTGGTCCACGACGCGCGCCTCGGTGGTCTTCGTCACGCACGATCTCGAGGAGGCCATCGCGCTCGCGGACCGCGTCGTCGTCATCACGGCGGGGCCCGGGACCGTGAAAGGCGCCTACCGTGTCGATCTTCCACGCCCCCGGAACGTCGCCGAGATCCGCTTTCAGCCGGAGTTCTCGCGGATCTATCAAGAGATCTGGAATGACCTCAGAGACGAGGTCCTCGTGAGCTATGAGCGCTCTAAGCGCAGCGTCGCGTAGCGCTGTCGTCGGCCCCGAGCCGACGAGCACCGACCGCGCGCGTGCGCGCGCACGGACGAACCGCCGGCTTCTCGTCAACGGGCTTCGCGTCGCGTTCGCCGTCATCGTCCTCGGCTCTTGGGAGATTGGCACCACCATCGATGCGACTCATAAGGACGGCCTCTTTATCGACCCGTTCTTCTACGGCCGGCCGTCGGGCATCGCGAGCCAGCTCTGGACGTGGATCCAAAACGGCACGGCGCAGGGACCGCTCTGGCTTCAGGTCGCTACCACTCTCGAGGAAGCGTTCCTCGGCTTCCTCATCGGAGTGGTGCTCGGAGTCGTATTCGGCGTCGCGCTCGGCCGCGTACGTCTTCTGTCGGACGTTTTCGCTCCATACATCAAGGCGCTGAACGCGATGCCCCGCGTCGTGCTCGGCTCCATCTTCATCATCACCATCGGGTACGGCATCTGGTCGAAGGTCGCGCTCGCCGTCGTCCTCGTCTTCTTCGTCGTCTTCTTCAACGCCTTCCAGGGGGTCCGCGAGGTGGACAAAGTGATGATCGCCAACGCTCGGATCCTGGGCGCGAGCGAGCGGCAGCTCTCGACACACGTGATCCTGCCGTCCGCGCTCTCGTGGATCCTGGCGAGCCTCCATACGAGCTTCGGCTTCTCGCTCGTCGGCGCCGTCGTCGGCGAGTACCTCGGCGCGATCCACGGGATCGGCCTCATCATCGCGACGGCGCAGGCGACCTTCAACCCCAACGGGGTCTTCGCCGCGATGTTCATCCTCGCCGTTGTCGCGCTCTCCGCGGAGGTCGCCCTGACCTGGCTGGAAAATCGTCTCATCAAGTGGCGTCCGAACGCGATCACCGACGTGCGCATCTAATAAAGGGAGGAACGAATGCAGCGAACCATCGCGACACTCGGTCTTGTGGCAACGATCATCCTCGCCGCTTGCGGCGGCGCGCCCAACAACGCGGGCACGAGCCCCGGAGCAAGCGCCAGCGGCAGCGCCGCCGCCAACGCCGCGCCCGCCACGCTCACGATCATGGTGGGTGGGCTCAACAAGCAGATCTACCTGCCGAACAAGCTCACCGAGGCCCTCGGCTATTTCAAGGACCAGAACCTGACGGTCAACCTCATCGATGAGCCGTCCGGCAAAGACGCGACGAGCGCCTTGATCGCCAGTGAGGTCGAGGCGTCGTCCGGCTCGTACGACCACACGATCGACGTGGCCGGCCTCGGCAAGAACCTTGTCGAGGTCGTGCAGCTCCTCCGCGCACCCGGCGAGGCCGAGATGGTCGCGACGGCCAAGGCCAACGACATCAAGGGACCGGCCGACTTCAAGGGACGCAAGCTCGGCGTCACCTCGATCGGCTCGGGCACGCACGGTCTCACGCAGTACCTCGCGAGCACGAAGGGGATCACCCCCGACCAGTTCACACCGATCGCGGTCGGCGCGGGCGACACCTTCATTGCCGCGATCAAGCAGGGGACGATCGACGCCGGCATGACGACCGAGCCGACGATCTCGCGCCTCATTAAGGCCGGCGATGCGAAGGTCCTCATCGACCTCCGGACACCCGAGCTCACGCGCGCCGCGCTCGGCGGCGATTACCCCTTCATCTCGATCTACATGCGCGCGGACTGGGTCGCCCAGAACAAGGGCGTCGTCCAGCGCGTGGTGAACGCGTACGTGAAGACGCTGAAGTGGATCGCGACGCATAGCCCGGCGGAGATCGCCGACAAGCTCCCCGCCGACTACTACGCCGGCGACAAGGACCTGTATCTCACCTCGCTCACGGGCAGCATGCCGATGTTCAGCCCTGACGGGAAGATGCCGGCCGGCGCGCCGGACTTCATCCTGAAAGTGCTCCAGACGTACAACAACAACGTCAAGGGCAAGACGATCGACCTCACGAAGACCTGGACCAACGAATACGTCGACGCGGCCAAGTAACGAGTTGGGGGGACCGGCCTTTCGCCGGTCTCCCCGCTAGACCTCGATCGACATCCCGTCGATCGTGTGCTCGAGCTCGAGATCGGAAAGATGCGCGAGCGTCTCGGCACCGAGGTGGGTGAGCACGATCCGCTTCGCCCCAAACTCTTCGCGGTGCTCCATCACCTGGCGATACGAGATGTGCGCGGGGTCGTCGCGCTCGTAGAAGGACGCTTCGCAGATGAACAGGTCGGCGCCCTTGGCTACCGCGACGAGGTGCTCCGTGAAGCGAGCATCGCCGGAGTACGCGATGAGCTTCCCCGCGACCTCGACGCGCAGACCATGCGGCTCCGCGAGACGGACATGACGCACGGGCAGCGCGGTCACGCGCGCACCGCCCAGCCCGGTCGGTTCGGCACCGAGGACCACCGTGCTAAGCGGGAATCCAAGCGTGGTCGGTCCGAAGAAGTCGGGGAAGAGCGCCTGCTCCTCGGCGCGAAGGCGCTGCTCGAGCGACGGTGGGCCGCCCACGACGAGTGGCTTCTTGCGCCCGGCGAAGTGCTGCTCGATCGCGAGGAAGGTGATGCCGCCGAAGTGATCGCCGTGGAGGTGCGTGACCGCGACGGCGTCGATCGTCGCCGGGTCGACGTGCTTCTTGATCGCGGGAAGCGCCGACCCGCCGCAGTCGAGGAGGAGCGACACCCCGGGCGCGGTGACGTGGATCGCGGCGTTCGCCCGCCCGCCGTCGCTGAACGCGTTCCCGCTGCCGAGGAACCGGACGCGGACCGTCACGCCATGTCTTTGATCGCGACCGGCCGGCTTTCTTTCAGCGATCGGCGTGCGGCGAGTGCGATGCGGAGGGCCTCCATGCCGTCGCGAACGGTGCAGGCGTTCTCAACCTCACCTCGCGCGAACCGAAGGAAATGCGCGAGCTCGGCGCGATACGCGGCATCGAAGCGAACGAAGAACGTCGGGTATGCCGGGTTCTTCATCTTCGGCCCGTCGCGCTCCACCGAGGACATCGGCGTCCGCGGATCGAGGCCGACGGCGATCGTGTCCTTCGCGCCATAGATCTCGACCCGGATGTCGTAGCCGGCCTCGTTGTGCCGCGCGGCCTGGAGCAGACCGACCGCACCGCCGCGCAGCTTCAGCACCGCCGCCGAGGTGGCGACGTCGCCCCACTGCGCGTACTGCGGGTACCCGAGGGTCGACCCGGTCGCGTAGACCTCGTCGACCTCGTCGCCGAACATCCAGCGCGTGACGTCGAAGTCGTGGATGAGCTGGTCGACGAACTGCCCACCGGACGTCTGGATGTATGCATCGGGCGGTGGCAGCGCGTCGCGGCTCGTCATGTGGAAGCTGTAGACGGTCCCGATCTCGCCACCGCGCACCCGACGGCGCGCCTCCTGGAATCCCGCATCGAAGCGGCGCTGGAAACCGATCTGTACTCGCCCTTTCGCTTTCTCCACGTGGTCGACGATACGTTTGGTCGACTCGAGGTCCAGCGCGATGGGCTTCTCGCAGAAGACCGCGAGGCCTTTGTCGAGCGCGCGGTCGATCAGCTCGGCGTGCGTGCCGGTGGGCGTGACGATGACCGCGGCGTCCGCGCCGGACAGGGCATCGTCGATGGAGGTCGCGTGCTTCGCGCCGAGCTCCTTCGCGAGCGCCGCCGCACGGGCAGCGTCGGCGTCGTTGATCCGAAGCTCGTCGACGCCGAGAAGCCCACGCAGGACCCTGGCGTGGAACGCACCGAGGCGGCCCACGCCGAGGATCGCGATCTTCACTCGACCCGACTCTAGACTGCGAATCTCTTTGACGCAGATGAAGCTCGCGGCCGCGCCGATCTCCTGGGGCGTCAGCGAGGTGCCCGACTGGGGCCTGCAGCTCGCACCGGAGCGCGTCCTCGCCGACATGCGCGCGCTCGGCGTTCATGCGACCGAGGCCGGGCCGCCTGGGTTCCTTCCGGCCGACCCGGCCGAGGCGCGAGCGCTGCTCGATTCCCGCGGACTGTGCCTCGTGGGCGGCTACGTCACTGCGGTGCTTCACGAGAGCGCTCGCCGCGCCGATGAGCTCGCTTCGGTGAAACGGCAGGCCAGGTGGCTCGCCGCGGGCGGCGCCGAGTTCATCGTCCTCGCACCGGTGCTCGCGCAGAGCGGTTACTCGGGCGCCGCGGAGATTCCGGACGCTGCCTGGCCGACGCTTTTCGAAGGCATCGACCGGGTGGCCGAGATCGCGGACTCGAGCGACCTCGGCGTGGCCGTGCATCCGCACTGGGGGACCGCGATCGAGCGGCCGCGGCACATCGAACGATTCCTGAAGGAGACCGCGCACGCGCTCTGCCTCGACACGGGGCACATCGCTCTCGGCGGCGCCGACCCGCTGAAGGTCGCGCGCGACGCCGGACCTCGCGTGCGCCACGTGCACCTGAAGGATGTCGACGGAGCCCTTGCCGCGCGCGTCCGCGAGGGCAGCGTCTCGTACAACGATGCCGTTCGCGCCGGCCTCTACCGGCCGCTCGGCGAGGGCGTCGCGCGCGTCGAGGATGTGCTCGCCGAGCTGCGCAAGGCCGAGTACGCAGGTTGGTACGTCCTCGAGCAGGACGTCATGCTGGACCGCGAGCCCGCGCCAGGTCCTCCGGAATGGGTCACGCGGAGCGCCGCGTACGCGAGGAAGCATGGATAGCCTCGACGTCATCACGATGGGACGGGTCGGCGTCGACATGTACCCGGAACAGATCGGCGTGACGCTCGCCGAGGTGCGCACATTCGCGAAGTCGCTCGGCGGAAGCCCCACCAACGTCGCAGTCGCCGCCGCGCGGCTCGGGCGGCGCGCAGCCGTGATCACGAAGGTCGGCAACGACGGGTTTGGGGTCTACGTGCGGCGCGCACTTGCCGAGTTCGGGGTCGACACGCGATGGGTCGGGAGCGATGCAACGCTTCCGACGCCGCTCGTCTTCTGCGAGATATTCCCGCCCGATCGCTTCCCGGTGTACTTCTATCGCGAGCCGAAGGCCCCCGACATGAACATCGCGCGCGACGAGCTCGACCTTGCCGCGATCGCCGCGGCGCCGTTGTTCTGGACCACCGGCACCGGGCTTTCGGACGAGCCCAGCCGCACCGCGACCCTCGCCGCGCTCGAGGTGCGGCAGCGGCGGGACATCACGATCCACGACCTCGATCACCGGCACCAGCTATGGCGGAGCGGCGACGACCCGCGACGGTGGGCTCGCGAAGCCGTCAAGCGCGCGACGGTCGTCGTGGGTAACACCGACGAGGTGGAGATGGCGACCGGGACGCGCGAGCCGCGCGCCGCCGCGGCGGCGCTCCTGGATCTCGGCGTAAAGGTCGCGATCGTCAAACGTGGAGGGGACGGCGTTTATGCGCGGACCGCGCGGGAGGAGCTGACCGTCCCGGCGTTGGAGATTGGGGTCCTGAACGGACTCGGCGCGGGCGATGCCTTTGGCGGCGCGCTCGGTCACGGCCTCCTTGCGGGCTGGCCGCTTCGGCGGACACTCGAAGCCGCGAACGCGGCGGGGGCCATCGTCGCCTCGCGTCTGGCCTGCGCCGACGCGATGCCGACCCTGGCGGAGATCGACGCCCTGCTCGCGCGGAGGGTCTCGGCGTGACCCGAGTCACGATGGCGCAGGCGCTCGTGCGATTCCTCTCCTCCCAATACGCGGAGCGCGACGGGGTGGAGCAGCGGTTCTTCGCCGGGATGTGGGGCATCTTCGGGCACGGGAACGTCGCCGGTATTGGCGAGGCGCTATTCGAATCGCCCGACCTGCTCGCCTACCACATGGCGCGTAACGAGCAGTCGATGGTGCACACCGCCGTTGGATATGCGCGCCACAAGGATCGCCTGCAAACGTTCGCGTGCACCTCGTCGATCGGTCCGGGCGCGACGAACATGCTCACCGGTGCCGCGCTCGCCACGGTCAACCGTCTTCCGGTCTTGCTGCTGCCCGGCGACGTGTTCGCGTCGCGTATTCCCGATCCGGTCCTCCAGCAGCTCGAGTCGTCGTCGCGCGGCGACGTCAGCGTGAACGACGCTTTCCAGTCGGTGTCGCGCTACTGGGATCGCATCGCGCGCCCAGAGCAGCTGATCCCGGCGGCGCTGGCCGCGATGCGCGTCCTGGTGAGCCCGGCAGACACCGGCGCCGTGACCCTCGCCCTTCCGCAGGACGTGCAGGCGGAGGCCTACGACTATCCGGACGAGTTCCTGACGAAGCGGGTGTGGCATGTGGAGCGGCGGCCGCCCGATCCCGCGGCCCTTGCGCGCGCCATCGAAGCGATCCGCGCTGCGAAGCGGCCGCTCATCGTCGCGGGCGGCGGGGTCATCTATGCGTGTGCGTCCGATGCGCTGCGGCGTTTCGTGGACGAGACAGGCATTCCCGTCGCCGAGACGCAGGCCGGGAAGGGATCGCTGCCCTACGACCATCCCTCCGCACTCGGCGCGATCGGTGCGACGGGAACGTTGGCGGCGAACCGGGTCGCGAGAGAGGCGGACGTCGTGATCGGGCTCGGGACGCGCTGGACCGACTTCACGACGGCCTCCCAGTCGTTGTTCCAGGACCCGCGTGTCCGCTTTGTGAACGTGAACGTGGCTGAGCTCGACGTGCACAAGCAAGGCGCGATCGCGGTCACGGCCGATGCGCGCATAGCGCTCGAGGCGCTCTCGGGCATCGGCTATCGCGTCGAGGCGTCATATCGCGACTCGTACGCGCGCCTGGCCAAGGAGTGGGACGCTGAGGTCACGCGGCTCTACGCGCTCGCGCATGCGCCGCTGCCGGCGCAATCAGAAGTCATCGGGGCGGTGAACGAATTCTCGGGCCCGACCGATGTCGTCGTGTGTGCAGCGGGCTCGATGCCCGGGGACCTCCATAAGCTCTGGAGGACACGCGATCGCAAGCAATACCACGTCGAGTACGGCTACTCGTGTATGGGTTACGAGATCGCCGGCGCGCTCGGCGTGAAGCTCGCGGAACCCGACCGCGAGGTCTATTCGCTCGTCGGCGACGGCTCGTATCTCATGTTGAGCGAGGCGATCGTCACGTCTCTGCAGGAGCGGGCCAAGCTCGTCGTCGTCCTCGTTGACAACCACGGATTCGCGTCGATCGGCGGGCTATCGCGCTCGCTCGGGACCGACGGATTCGGGACGCAGTTCCGTGCGTCGAAGTCCGGCGCGCGCGGCCTCGATAGCGAGCCCGATCCGGCTCCGTACCTGCCCGTCGATCTCGCCGCGAACGCCGAGAGCCTCGGCGCGCACGTGATTCGCGCCGACGGTATCTCCGGGTTGCGGGTTGCTCTCGCGACGGCGAAAAACATCGACCGGACCGTGGTGATCCGCGTGGAGGTCGATCGCTATGCGTCGGTCCCGAGCTACGAGAGCTGGTGGGAAGTTCCGGTCGCCGCGACGTCGGAGGCCGCGGGCGTACGCGACGCGCGCAAGAGCTACGACAAGGCGAAGCAGAAGCAGCGGCGCCACCTGTGAGCTCGCTGCTCGTGCGAGGCGAGAACGGCGCGGTGTCGGTGACTCCCGAGTCGGCGGGCTGGCGGTACGTCAGCTTCAACGCGCTCCGGATCCCGAACGGTGGCCGGTTCCTGCTCGAGACCGAGGGGTCGGAGGCGTGCATCGTCGTGATCGCCGGTCGCTGCGCGGTCCGCGTCGGTGAGGTCGGCTGGCCACACGTCGGCGCGCGCGCGACGCCGTTCGACGGCCCGCCTCACGCCGTCTACGCGCCGCCCGGCGTGACGGTCGAGATCGCCGCGCATTCGGGCGACGTCGAGATCGCAATCGGGAGCGCGCCCGCCCAGCGTGGCGAGCCCGCGCGACACATCCCACCATCCGACATGCGGCGCGAGGTGCGCGGCATGGGCAGGATGGAGCGGACGATCCATCACATCCTCATGGAGGACGCGGCGGCGGAGTCATTACTCGTGACCGAGGTCGTGACGCCCGCCGGGAACTGGTCGAGCTACCCGCCGCACAAGCACGACACGAACGACCCGCCGAACGAGACGCAGCTCGAGGAGACGTATTACCACCGCCTGCGCGACGCGAGGGGGTTCGCGATGCAGCGTGTGTACACCGCGGATGGTTCGCTTGACGAGACGGTCTCGGCGCGCGATGGCGATCTCGTGCTCGTGCCGCGCGGGTTTCACACCGTGTCCGCGGCGCCCGGTTACGAGCTCTACTACCTCAACGTTATGGCCGGTCCGGTGAGGCGGTGGTGCGTGACCTTCGACCCCGACCACGAGTGGCTCCGGCGGTGAGCGCACGACTCCGCGCGGTGCTCTTCGATTGGGGCGACACCCTCTTTCACGCGCCGCACGCGCCGGAGGTGATCGTCGCGGTCGCGCGCTCGTCGGGTGTTGCCGTGTCCGAGGAGCGGGCGCGCGAGATGTGGGACGAGATCTGGCTCCTCGGTAAGACGCCCGATGAGATCGCGAAGGGCCGAGATCTGTCGATGGAGGCGCATCGGCGGGTGTGGGCCGATCTGTTCTCTCGTCTCGACCGCGATGTGCCGGGCGTGTCGCGCGCGCTGTACGAGCAGGTCATGGACCCGCACTCGTGGGTTCCGTTCGCGGACACGCGTTCGACCCTCGAGGCCGTGCGGCGGCGTGGGCTGAAGGTGGGCGTGGTGAGCAACGTGCCGGCCGACCTGCGGCCGGTGTTCGCGAAGCACAAGTTTGAAGGCCTCGTGGACTCTTTCACGCACTCGTTCGAGGTCGGTGCGGAAAAGCCGGATCCCGCGGTATTTCTCGCGGCGGCGAAGTCGCTCGGCGTGAAGCCGTCAGAGACGCTGATGGTCGGGGATCACGAGGTTGATCGGGGCGCCGAGCGCGCGGGCATGCGCGCGTTCATCTTGCCGACCGATTTTGATGGGGATGTCCGTGGTCTGGATCGCGTGCTCGCGTTGCTTCCTAGTTGACTACTGTGACCCGGGGGAGACTCGGACTCCCGACTTCTTGCTTCGTAGGCAAGCGCTCTATCCACTGAGCTACCGGGCCGGTTCGTCAATTCTAGCGAGTCCCGTCGCACGCACGCGATAGAAGCCTCCAATCAGGGCGGTCCGACGCCTGTGGCAGTTGGCGCAGCGAACCTCGCACTTTGCGATCTCGGCCTCGACCGCCCGCCATGAAACCGCGGACAGCACGAGCGTGCTGAGGTTGGCTCGTTTGTCCCGCAAGTGATCGAAATCGAGAACCCCGGGATCCGTCTCGCCGCAGTCGACGCACGGATGATCAAGCAAGTAATCGCGTACCCGACTCCGCAGCTCACCGATGACGTGGCGGCTTCTGACCTCGACCTTGGCAATGTGACGTTTCCTGTTCCGCGTGTACCACTCACCGGTGTAGACCCGCTGGCACAGAAGGCAGATCCACTGCCGCGTCTGGCGTTTGACCGAGCGGTACGGAAACTCAGTCAGCGGCTTTGTCTGTTTACAGACGCGACAGGCACGGATGCCAAGAGCTGCGTCAAGTCTCAACTGGACCGCCGGCGAGGTCTTTGGCGAGGGACGCGAAGAGTCGCGGGTGAAGATGCGATGGGCCGACGATCGTTCGCGTGTCTTTCGTCGATGGCAGTTGGCGCACCGGACCTCGCACTTGTCGATCTCCGCTTTGACCCGGGCCCAAGTCCGACCTCCTCCCGCGTATGCGGATATGTTGGCCACCTTCTCGGCGATGTGGTCGAACTCGAGCACCACGATGTCGGTCTCGCCGCAGTCAACGCACGGGTGCGAGCGGAGATATTCGACGATGTTTTTCTGGACTTCGGAGCGCCGCTCCCCGACTTGCCGTACGAGCCGCGTCTTTTCGCGTTCGTGGTTCTTCCGATAATTCCGGGCGTTCGCCTCGGCGAAGCAGTCGCGACACCACGTCTGGAGCTTTGGCTGACCACGCCGCACCGGAGGAAACGCCTCGAGCGGCTTGACCTCGCCGCACTTCGTGCACGCTCGCATGAAGGCGAGCGTGCCGATTGGTCAATCTCGCGCGAATAGGACGCCCAAGGGGTACCGCGGTACTAGAGCTGCGACCCCGGAGAGAATCGAACTCTCGCCAACAGCTTCGAAGGCTGCTGCTCTATCCGCTGAGCTACGGGGTCGATCATGGAAAAGCCTACCGCCTCACGAGCGTGTACCACGCCGACGGGCGTCCCTTGCCTTCCTCCACGTCGACAACGTCGAACGCGTCCGCGAACGTTGCGCGCACTTCCTCACGCGTCAACCCGAAAGCGGGACCGCCCGGCGCGAACGCGTAAAGAAGAAAAGTTCCGCCCGAGCGCACCACTCGCCCCAGACCCGCCGCGTACCCGGAGCGACCCGACGGAGGGATCGAGTGCAAACACCCGATGTCGAGCGCAAGATCGAATAGCCCTGGCACGTCGAGGCGGGTCACGTCGCCGACCAGGAGAGTGCACTCAACCTGGGCCTCACGAGCTCGCCGCCGAGCCTTCGCGATCGCGCGGCCCGCGAAATCCACACCCACGGCTTCCCAGCGATGCCGCGCGAGATACACGACGTTCGTGCCCGTGCCGCACCCGAGGTCGAGCGCGCGTCCCGGTGCATGCGATCCGACGAACCGCTCGAGCTCCGGCGGACTCACGCCCGTATCCCATGGTGGCCGCCGCGGCAGCCAGTACCAGAGCCCGAACCAGAGCCGCCGCACGCCGCGAGACTAGGCCGAGATCGCTCCCGTCCTCGCGAGATGGTCGAACGACCTTCACCGGAGCCCGCACGATCTCAACACGTAGCTTGCTCGCGCCTACGCGGCGTGACATCCATCGCACGCGTCGCGCCATGTAAGCGGCATTGATGTGCGATGCGATGTCGCAGCGCTTTAGCTGAGGCTCAATTTGTTTTGGCACGCGAGGCAAGCATCGACATCACGCGCATTTTCGCGCCGACCGCGCGTCGAATCAGGCGCGATGTTGTTACAAGCGAACTCGGTCGCTAGCAGGGCGGGCATTTTCAAGTCTTCGTTGCAATCGTTCGTGTCGTCGCGCACGGATGTTGCACAAGCGTGCGGTCGCGCCCTGAAAAACACACCCGGGTGCGAAGGAGGCTGAAATGGGCAAAGACCACCAGCACACGAATATCGAAGTCACGAGCACCTGCCTTAGCTGTGGCGAGCAGATCGGGGAAGGTCGCTTCGACACCCGTCAGCTCGCCAAGCAAGACGTCGACAAGGAGTCGGCGGCCGCGCTTCCCGAGCGCGACGCTATGTCGCTCGTGAACGCGAATCTCGCGGTCCCGATCAACATCGCGGCGGCGCTCAACGTTCTCTCGGATGGTTCCATCGCGGCGGCCGTCGCACAGCAGACCACTCCGATCGACCAGAGCACCGGCATCACTCCTCCGACTACCTAACGACCAAAGAAAGGAGCTAGATCAATGGCTAAGTCAGCTGAGCTCGAAAAGTCCACGGAGACAGGCCACGAGCACGACCGCATCGAGGTCCGTAGCGTTTGCTCGGACTGCGGTAAGGAGCTCGACAAGAAGACGTTTGACCGGCGTGAGCTTTCGAACCAGGACGTCGACAAGGAGTCGGCGGCTGCGCTCCCCGAGCGCGACGCGATGTCGCTCGTGAGCGCGAACGTCGCCGCCCCCATCAACGCGGCGCTCGCGTTGAACGTCCTTTCGGATGGTTCGCTCGCATACGCGAGCGCGACCCAGTACGCGCCGATCGACCAGAGCATGTAGGTGGTCACAGCGTCGCTTCGCGCCGCCGTGACCGTCCTGCTGCTGCGCGTTACGGCTACGCAGTAGCTGTAGCCCCTTGGCTACCGCAGCACGTCAGGACAACGCGATGGCGGGCCCGGACAGGGCCCGCCATCCGCAAGTGGAAGGCGTATCGGATCCCCCCAAGCCAGCGCCCAACCTGCATTTCGCGGGACAGATGAAGGACGGCGCCTTCGAGGGAAAGCAGTTCCTCGTCGAGCGCGATGGCCAGTTCATCCAGCTCACCGAGCTGCTGCTCCTGACCCTCGCGCACGTCGACGGCAAGCGAAGCATCGAAGAGATCGCGAAAGGCGTCTCGACCAAGGCCTTCCGCCAGGTCACCCCCGACAACATCAGAGCGCTCCTGGCCAAGCTCGTACCACTCGGCCTCGTGGCCGGTGCGGATGGCTCACTGGTGCCTTCGGCGCGCGAGCAGGCCGCGCGTTCTCCGATGCAAGTCCAGCTGAAGATGGCGGTCATCCCGCCGGCGGTGACGAACGCGGTCACCGGATTCTTCAGCGTCCTTTACTTCCCGCCGATCCTCGTTTTGGTCCTCGCGGCGTCCCTCGCCGCGCATGCCTGGCTCTATCTGATCCACGGCGTGGGAAAGAGCGTCCATGACGTCCTGTATTCGCCAGGTCTGATCCTCGTTCTCTTCGTGGCGTTCGTTCTCTCCGCGGCGTTCCATGAGATCGGCCACGGCGCCGGGCTCCGCTACGGTGGCGGGACCGTCCGGGCGATGGGTGCCGGGCTGTATCTGGTGTACCCGGTCTTCTACACGGACATCACCGATGCCTACCGGCTGGGGCGCGGCGGAAAGCTCCGCACGTCGCTCGGTGGCTTCTACTTCAACCTGATCTTCTCGCTCGGCGTGCTCGGCCTGTACGCGGTCACGCGCGCGGAGTTCCTCCTGATCGTGATGGGCCTCATCGACCTC
>DATLPP010000179.1:0-2349 GCA_035535615.1 Candidatus Udaeobacter sp. | reverse complement strand
AATGCGGGAAAGGCTCGATACCCGCTGATGGGATAGTTCTCGATCGCTCGCTGCGTCTGCGCGCCCCAGAGCGCGTCCGCGGGTAGCTCGACCTCGCCCAAGGTGTCGCGCTCGCGACGGGAACTCACCGCAGGCGAGCATAGAGTTGCGCGGACGGCGGCGGCTTGACGGTGGTGGCACTGTCATGGGCGCCATGCTCACGACGTCGATGACGCCGGTCCCCGAGGCCCTCCGCACGCGTCTCATCGTCGAGCCACCGCGAGCCGTTCGGACGTCCGTGCTCCCCACCGAGGACGTCGAGCGCGCCACGTCGGAGGCGACGGCAGCGGGCATCCCGCCCGAGCTCCTGCGCCGCTTCGCGGCGACGATCCGCCAGACCCACGAGCGCGCTCACGTTGTCGTCGTCGACGTCCCCGCCGAGCGCCAGGCGGCGCTCATCGAGGCTCTCGCCGCGATCGGGATACCGGCGAGGCCGCCCAATCCCGTGCAGCCGATGCTGAACGAGAGCGTCCCGTTCCTGAAGGTACCTGCGGTCTGGCGCGCGGGGTTCGACGGCGCGGGGGTCCGCGTAGCGATCGTGGACACGGGGATCGACGCCACGCACCCTGATCTGCGCGATCGCGTCGTTGCGAGGTCCGACTTCAGCGGCGCCGGCGACACCGACGACGTCGGACACGGTACGCACGTGGCCGGGACCATCGCGGGCGGCGGCGCGGTGTATCGCGGGGTCGCGCCCAAGGCAGCGCTCGTCATCGCGAAGGCCCTGAGCGCGGCGGGCGGGACCGAGGACGCCGTCCTTGCCGCGATGTCGTGGGCGAGCCGGCAGAACGTGCAGGTCATGAACATGTCGCTCGGGGGCCCGGGCTCGCCGACCTCACCGCTCTCGCGCGAGGTCGACGCACTGACCGCGGCGGGGATCATCGTGTGCGTCGCGGCGGGAAACGCCGGCCCCGCTGCCAAGACCATCAGCTCGCCCGGCGACGCGAAGGGCGCGCTCACCGTCGGCGCCGCCGATAAAACCGAAGCGCTCGCGTTCTACAGCTCGCGCGGTCCGGTACCGGGCGTGCGCTACGGAAAGCCCGACCTTGTCGCGATCGGCGGGGGCGTGACGCAAGGCGCGGCGTGCGCGTACGGCACCGGCGTCGCGAGCGCGCGCGCCGCGGCACTCGCGAAGGATCCCTGCGCTCTCGCGCCCTCGTACGTGCGGATGAGCGGAACGTCGATGGCGACCCCGCATGTCGCCGGCATCTGCGCGCTGCTTCTCCAGTCGATCCGACAAGAAAACACGACCGCGGCAGCCTCCGCGACGCGTGTCCGGCACGCTCTGATCGGCTCGGGGCGCGCGATGCGCGGCACGAAAAAGAGCGAGACCGGGGCGGGCCTGGTGGACGCCGAACGGGCGCTTGCTCTGGCACGAACGAAGGGCCGAGCCGCCGCTTAGGGCTTGATCGCGACCCGACCCCGAGATGCCCGGTTCGGTCCCTACAATAAATGTTCCGAAGTGCAGAAGAACCGGCTGACCTGGATGATCGGCGGCCCCCAGGGAAGTGGAATCAACGCCTCCGCCGAAGTGTTTGCCAAGGCCTGCTCGCGAGCCGGTCTGCGTGTCTACGCGAACATCGAATACCACTCCAACATCATGGGAAAGCACTCCTTCTATCGCGTCCGCGTGGATGACGAAGACGTGCGCTCGTACAAGGACAAGGCCGACATCCTGGTCGCCCTGGATCTCGAGACGCTCGCCGGCGACGGTGACCACCGGCGCTGGGCCACGCACTACGGCCATCTCGCCGAGATCAACGACGGCGGCGGGGTGATCTTCGACAGCGAGATCGGGTACGACCCGGCGAAGGCGAACCGCCCCGACCTGCGCTTCTACCCGGTGCCGTTCATGGAGATCATCAAGAAGGCGCTCGAGGAAGTGGGCAAGGGCGAGCAGGCGCGACGCTACGAAGTCATGAAGAACACGGTCGGGCTCGGCGCGTCGCTCGCGCTCTGCGAGTACCCCTTCGACCTCGTGGCCGAGGTCATCCGTTCGCAGTTCAAGGGGAAGCGCGCCGAGGTCGGCGAGCTCAACGTGCGCGCCGCGAAGCTCGCGTTCGAGCACGTGAAGCAGCACGAGAGCGCGAAGGATTTCCCCTACACGCTCAAGCCCGGCAAGGAGCCGAAGGCGCGCATCCTCGCGAAGGGCTACGAGATCCACGCGATCGCCAAGCTCAAGGCGGGCTGCTCGTTCCAGACCTACTACCCCATCTCGCCGGCGACGGACGAGAGCGTCTTCCTCGAGCGGCAGCAGCGCGATTACAACCTGCTCGTCGTCCAGTGCGAGGACGAGATCAGCTCGATCAA
>DATLPP010000178.1:0-5014 GCA_035535615.1 Candidatus Udaeobacter sp. | reverse complement strand
AAGACCCGCGACGCGTCCTAACGCAAAACGGTTCGCTGAGAGCGGAGTGCAGGAAGGCGAGTCGCGTCGCAGGTGGCACCGCGAGCCGGACTGAGCAGCGTCGGGTCTTCTGAGCGAGCGGCCCCTGGCCGGCGGTCCATCACGATCCCACGAGGGGCCGAGCGAAGAAGACCCCGGCGCTGCCAAAGACCCGACCCCGGTCAGGACCCGCGATGACTACGACGCTATCGGGCTACTTCTTCTCGAGCATCGCGCGAAGAGCTTCGCGTCCTTGGGGTGTCGCGTCTGATTTTTCGGGCACGATGATCTTCGGCTCGGGCGGCGCGGCCGTCTCACCGTGGGGATCGAAGTCCTCGCCGCCGGCTTTGCGGATCGCTTCCCGTTCGGCGTCGGGCGAGTCGAGGCCAACGAGCTTGTCGACGGTCTTGCGATTGCGGATCGACCGCGCCAGGGACGCGAGCACCGCCGGGGTGCGCAGAGCCTGCGGATCGACCTGCGCGAGCGGCGACATCGCCGCCTGAGCGGCGAGCTCGTCGCCGGAGACGGTGATGCCTTCCTTCCGCGCGATCGCATCCAGAACGAGGAGTGACTTTGCGCGCCGTTCAGCGACGGGACGCCACTCCGTGCGGATGTCCTCCTCGGTCTTCCGCGCCTGGAGCAGGAACTTCTCCCACGTCAGACCTTCCTGCTTCACGCGCGCCTTGAGATCGTTCACGAGATGCTCGAGCTCGTCCTCGACGAGTAGCTCCGGGACCTCGACCGTGGAGGTCTGCATCGCGTGCTCGACCGCTTTGTCCGCGGCATCGTCGCGGGCTTCGTGGAACGCGGCATGCGCGAGCTCGTTGCGGACGGCCTTCCGTAGTGACGGGATATCGGCGACACCGACGGTCTTCGCGAACTCGTCATCGAGCGCCGGAAGGGCTTTTTCGGCGACCTGCGATGGCCGGATGCTGAACGTCCCCGTCTTGCCGGCAAGGTCACTCTCGCTTGCATCGTTCGGGAAGGCGAGGTCCACCTTCTTTTCGTCACCGACCTTCATGCCGACGAGCGCCTCGCCCAGGCCGGCGATGCCGAGGTCCTTCCCCGCCTCGATATGGGCGTTGCGCGCGAACGGGGGGAGACTCTTGCCAGGCACGGCCGCATCGATGTCGACGGTGAGGATGTCGCCGGGTTTCGCCTCTCGGTCCACCGGCCGAAGCTGCGCGTGCGTCTCGCGCATCGACGCGATCGTCTTATCGACGTCCTCCTCGGTTGGTGGTCCGGCCTCCACCTTCGCGCCGTGCGCGAGGTAATCGCCAAGCGCGACCTCGGGGCGGACGACAACGGTCGCGCTGTATCTGAGCGGCTCGCCCTCCTTGAGCTGGGTGAGCTTCGCATCGGGCCGGTCGATCGGCTCGATGCCCTCGGCCTCGACGATCTCGCGATATGTCTGATCCATCAGGTCGTCGGCCGCGTCCTCCCAGAGATGCTCCTTGCCATACGCCCGCTCGTACATTCCGCGCGGCGCTTTTCCCGGACGGAAGCCGGGGATCTTCGCGCGCTGCACGTGCCGCTCGAATGCCGCGTCGGCCGCGCGCGACAACCGGTCCGCGGCCACCTCGACGTCGAGCGTGACCTTCGATCCCGCTTCTCGACGAAGCGTGTGTTTGACGGATGGCGGCACGGTCTTCGGGGAGTTCTGCATGGAGATGCACCAATGGTAATCGGGTACGCTCGTCGTCAGCAGGTGTTCTTCTACGAGATCCATGAAGGCGACGAGGACCTCGGCGGCGCCGTGCTCCTCGCGCACGAGCGGCACTTCGAACCGCTCGAGTTCTTCGCGCTAGTGAAGAAGGCGCGCACGCTGCTCGCGGATTCGTACGAGGAGGACTCGCTCGCCGAAGCGATCGCGAACGAGCTCGCACGGACCGCTGGATTCATCCACGTGACCGACGAGCTCCTCGTCGCTTCGGTGAACGTCGACGTCACCGAGGAAGGAACGTTCCTCGTCTCCGAGGATGCCGGCGACCGCAGCGTGTTCCTCTCGCGCGACGACGACATCGAGAACTGACCGGTGACAATGGAACGCGTCGGTTTCGTCGGGCTCGGGATCATGGGCTCGCCGATGGCACGAAATGCCATCAAGGCAGGTTTTCCGGTCACCCTCACGAACCGCACGCTGGATCGCGCGAAGCCCCTCGGGGACGCGGGCGCGACGGTGGTCCGGACCCCGAAAGAAGTGGCCGAGCGGTCGGACCTCGTCGTGACGATGGTGACGAGCTCGCCCGATGTTGAGGCGGTGACCTTCGGCCCGGATGGCATCGCCGCTGGGGCACACCCGGGTCTGCTCGCGATCGACATGAGCACGATCAGCCCCACGGCCTCCCGCGACATCGCGAAGCGCGCCGCGGCGAACCGGCCGCCCTTCCACACACTCGATGCGCCGGTGTCCGGCGGTGAGGTCGGGGCGATCGAGGCGCGGCTCGCGATCATGGTCGGAGGGGACGAGCTCGACGTGAAGCGCGCGATGCCGCTCTTCGAGGCTCTTGGAAAGACGATCGTGCACATCGGCGATCACGGCGCCGGTCAGGCGTGCAAGCTCGCGAATCAGATCGCCGTCGCGATCAACAACCTTGGCGTCTCAGAGGCCCTGGTCTTCGCGAAGGCGCAGGGCATCGATCTCGAGCGCACGCGGCAGGTGATCGCGGGCGGCGCCGGCTCTTCGTGGGCCATGCAGAACTACGCGCCGAAGATGCTCGCCGGCGATTTCCGCGCGGGGTTCATGGTCGACCTGCAGCAGAAGGACCTGCGGCTCGTGCTCGATAACGCCTACGGCGACCACGTCTCCCTGCCCGGGACCGCGCTCGTGCACGCGCTCTACACGGCGCTGCAGAAAGACGGCGGCGGCAGAGACGGAAACCACGCGCTGCTGAAGGTCATCGAGCGGCTTTCTGGTGTCGAAGCGCGACAAGGACGTTGACCGCTCGTTGACCTAGCGACCGGCAAACCAAGCTCATTCGGGTACGCCTGTCCTATTGAGGGTGACCACCGGAGCGGTCGACTCTTGATGCATGACTGGACGCGTCCTGGTGGTGGAGGACGACGAAGCGACGCGCGGCGCGTTGCGTGCGCTTCTCGACGACGCGGGCTACGTGTGCGACGAGGCCTCCGACGGCGAGCGCGCGGTCGAGGCGATGCGCGACGCACCGTTCGATCTGGTCGTCCTCGATCTCGGCCTTCCGGGGATGTCCGGCGCCGACGTCCATCGGCACCTGCGCCGCGATCCGCGCACCCGGTTCTTGCCGATCGTCTTCCTCACCGCGCATACCGACCGCCAGGTAAAGCTCGCCGAGCTCGAGGCGGGTGCCGAGGACTTCATCACCAAGCCATACGACGCGGAGGAGCTGCTGGCCCGCGTCGGCGCGGCGGTCCGGCGATGGAGCGGCATGCGTGCGGTGAATCCGCTCTCGGGCCTGCCCGGCAACCGGACGATCACCGAGGAGATCGACGCGCGCTTGGCGCGTGGGGAGGACTTCGCGCTTCTCTACGTGGACATCGACCGCTTCAAGGAGTTCAACGATCACTACGGGTTCACGCGGGGGGACCGCGTGATCACGATGCTCGCCGAGATCCTGGTAGATGTCGCGGAGACCGATCAGCGGTTCGTGGGCCACATCGGCGGCGACGACTTCGTGATCCTCGCGCGGACCGAGGAAGCCGAAGCGCTCGCCGAGGGGATCACGCGACGATTCGATGACCGGATCCGTTCGCTGTACGACGCCGGTGATCGGGCTCGCGGGTGGATCGAGGCGCACGACCGCCGCGGCAGACTGCGGCACACCCCATTCGCGACGGTCTCGATCGGGATCGTGAACATCCCGCCGGGACGCTTCGACGGCGCCATCGCGGCGGCACGCGCGGCCGCGGAGGTGAAGGAAGTTGCGAAGCGGCAGGCCGGCTCGGCGTGGGCGGTCGATCGCCGGAAGGGCTAACCGCGCGGCTACGCTAGTCGGCGGGCGAGTGGCGAAACGGCAGACGCGTCAGCTTTAGGAGCTGGTGCTCGAAAGAGCGTGAGGGTTCGAGTCCCTCCTCGCCCACCGTTTTGGCAGCCGCGTCACCCCGGGAAATCGATCAGGTCCTAGATGTCACGACGCCGCCGGCGGGATGGAGTCCCGGGCCGGCGGCGCGTGCGCATTGGGGGAGGTGGGGTGGACTTTTGGAAGCGTCGATTCGTACAACGTCACTAAATGCGACATGCGGCGGCCCATGTGTCGCAGCGACGTGTCAGTTAACGCGTGCTGAGCAAAAGAGCGCCGTAGGTATACCGAACCATGCGCACAACTTTGGGCGCGGTCTGACCGGGACCGGGCAAGTAAGCGCAGCGCGGCGTTTCGGGACTAGCGCCTGGCCTTCGCCAAGGTTTTCACGACCGATCGTGTAACGAGCAGCGCGACGATGGCGATGAGCTGGCCGACGAGGATCGTGCGATTCAGGTCGAACGCGGGCCGCCACGTGGCCTCGCCGTCCTTGATCACCCAGGCGCCGGCGGGCTTGGCGCGCACGCCGAAGCCGGCGCCGCCGTTCCCCTCTATGTCGCCGCCGCCACCACCGCCTCCGGTGACATTGGCCGCCGGGATGATCGTGAGGCCGTCCTCCTGGTAGGGCTCGCCGTAGACCCGGCGAACGTTGATGACGTCCTTGGCCTGGTTCACCGCTTCCAATGCGTTCATCGATGGACCTCCCCTCGCGTCGTGGTCCAACGATACGCTCCCCATCGCGGTGGAGGACCCTCGGTTAGATCGCGAGCTCCATGCCTTCACGCGCGACGACCACCTCGATGCCGGAGGTCTTCTCGTTGGTCTGTTTTTGGGCGTCGACGGCGATGCGATCGAGCGCGTCGTCGCTCCGGTCGGGGTCGTGGTGATACAGGACGAGCCGCTTCACCTTCGATCTCACAGCGACGTCGATGGCGCTCGTGATGGTCGAGTGTCCCCATGTCGGCTTGAAGTCGCTCTCGAGGAACTGCGCGTCGTGG
>DATLPP010000177.1:0-8667 GCA_035535615.1 Candidatus Udaeobacter sp. | reverse complement strand
GCGAGGAGCTGCCAGTACGAGCCGGCTGTCGCAAGCGCGACGCTTGCGGCACCCATGAGGAACAGGCCGCCGACGATCACGACGCGCGAACCGATGCGGTCGGCGAGCATGCCCCAGGGCGCGTTCGCGAGTCCCGCTGCGATCGAGAACGCCGACACGGCGAACCCGCTCTCGCCGTAGCTCAGCGCGAATGCATCGCGGATGAGAGGCAGCAGCGGATTCAGAAGCGAGTTCGTGACGTGGTGCGAAAAGTGCGCGGCCGTGATCGTCCCGAGAAGCACCTGGCCGCGCTGCTCTTTGAGCGACAGCTCCTCGACCGCGGGCTCGGCTGGAACGGCCATGGCCTCTTCGGCGATCGTGGTCACGCGAGCTCCTCGAGGGCGATGCCGAGCAGCACGTTGTCGATGAGCCGCGCTTTGCCGACCCGCGCCGCAAGCGAAACGACCGCGCGTTCGGCGGGCTGCTCGAGCTCGTCCAGGGTCAGGGGATCGGCCACCGAGACATATTCGAGCGCAACACCGGGGACCGCCGTGTCGCGCCGGACGCGGTCGCGCAGCTTCGCCGGGTCGCGCTCGCCGTGCGACCAGTCGTCCTTCGCCGCGGCCAGCGCTCGCGACAGCGCAAGCGCGGCGCGGCGATCGTCCGCCGACAGATAGCGGTTACGCGAGCTCATCGCGAGACCGTCGGCGTCGCGCACGGTCGCGCCGCCGGCGACGCGCACGCCGAGCCGAAGATCGCGGCTCATCGTCTGGACCACACGGAGCTGCTGAAAGTCCTTCTGTCCGAAATAGGCGACGTCCGGGCGAACGATCGCGAAGAGCTTCGTCACCACGGTCGCGACCCCGGCGAAGTGGCCCGGCCGCGCGGCGCCCTCGAGACGCGCAGCGATGGGACCAGGCTGTACGCGCGTCGCATCGCCGGCGGGATACATCTCGCCGACGGTCGGCAGGAAGACCATCGCGGCGCCCAGCCGCTCGCACATCGCGAGGTCGGCCGATTCATCGCGGGGATAGGCCGAGAAATCCTCGTGAGGACCGAACTGCGTGGGGTTCACGAAGATCGAGACCACGGCCAGATCGTTCTCGCCCGCCGCCCGCTCGACGAGCGACGCGTGCCCGGCATGCAGCGCGCCCATCGTCGGAACGAGCCCGAGCCTGCCATCAACCGATCCGGCGCGGAATGCACGAACTTCTGCGACCGAGCGAAGGACCTTCAACCAGCGGCAGTATCGACTGCCGCGTTTCGCCTCGCCTGGTACGCCGCGATCGTCGCCATCGGCGGCCGCTCGACGTCGATGATGTCGTGCATCTCGAGATGCAGCTTGCCGCCGCTGGCCGAGATGAGCTTCATCGTGAAATTGGCTTCCTCCAGAAGGTTCGTGCCGTGCGCCTCGCCGACGCGCTTGATCGCGACCTGGAGCACCTCGAAGCTCATCTTCGACAGGTCGTAGAGCGACTGGTTGCGATGGATCCGCTGTTTCATGTCGACCTGGCCGATCGCGGCGAGACCCGCGCGCTGCAGCGTGTCCACCAGGAGGCCCGTCTCCACCCCGTAGCCGCTGAAGAACGGGAGCTGCTCGAGCAACGTTCTGCGGCCGGCCTGCTCGCCGGAAAGGGGTTGCACGATCCCAGATAGCTCGGGAAAAAAGAGATTCAGGATCGGTCGCGCGGCGAGCTCGGTCACGCGGCCGCCGCCGGTCGCCTGCAGCTCGTCGCCGATGTGGAGCGGTCGCTGGTAGAAGGCCTTCACGAACTGCAGATCGGGCCTCATGAGAAGCGGACCAACGATGCCGTACACGAACTTCGGGTGCGCGCTCGTGACGTCGGTGTCGATCCACACGACGATGTCGCCTGTGAGGACGTGCAAGCTCTTCCAGAGCGCCTCGCCCTTCCCGCGGTAGCTGCCGGTCTCGGGAAGGATCTCGTCGTGGATGAAGACGGGGATGCCTTCCTCTTTCGCGATCTCACGGGTCCGATCCTCCGAGCGGGAGTCGATGACGACGATCTCGTCGACCAGCGGAAAACGCTCGACGAGGCGAGAACGGATGGCGCGGATGACTTTGCGGATGGTCGCCTCTTCGTTGAGCGTCGGAAGTCCGACCGAGATGCGCAGGTTCTGGCGCTCCTTCGCCTCGACGAGCCGGCGAAGGTCCGCGAACTCTGTCGAGCTGAACGTGTTCTCGGCGAACCATTTGTCGACGATCTCGCCGAGGACGCGACTGCGTTCCGCGCGCTCGAGCGGTAGCCGGGTCCGCTCGACGAACATCGGCGAGGCGAGCGGCGCGCTGGTGCGTACGACCAGCGCGTTCTTCGCGTCGGCGATGATCCGCTGGCCGACGGGCCCGAGCGGATCGCGCGCGCCCTCGCGGCCGGTCGCGCCGAACACGATCGCGTCGTGCTCGGCCAGCTCGTCCTCGATCACCTTCGCCGGGTCGCCGGACCGCGTCACGAGCCGCTCGACGCGCTCGTCGTACGCACGCTCGCCGAGCAGCTGGTAGAGGGTTTGTGCCTTTCGCCCGCCGTCGCGCTCGGCGACGTGAAGCAGCGTCACAGCGCCTCCCTGCGCTTTGGCCAGCGCGATCCCGAGCCGCGCGGCGAGCTGCGCATAGCGGCCGCCGCGGACGGGGACGAGGATTCGCTTCGAACGCGCGGGACGGCCCTTCACCACGGCGAGATCGCACGGCGGCTGGCGCAGGATCGCCTCGATCGTGGTCCCGAGGACGTCCCATCCGGGCCGGCGCCAGGCGACGACGAGCAGGTCCGGCCGCTCGGTCGCGCAAGCCTCGCGGATCGCGTCCCACCCAACGCGGGCGACGGTCACCAGGCTGCGGAGGTGTCGTCCGGGAACCTCGCCCGCCATGGCGTCGAGCGCGCGCCGCCGAGTGCGTGCCTCGGGCTGCGCCGACGCCAGAGTGGCGTCGCCGGTGACCTCGATGGCCGAGGCGAGAACGACCTCGCCGTCCCCGGCGAGCGCGGCGGCGGTCTCGAGAAGGCTTCCCTCGCGCTCGGGATCGCTGATCGCGACGACGACCTTCACGCGATGCCTTCAAGCACGAGCGGGACCACGCGTTCGGCGAGGACGCGCGACCACGCCATGGCGCGCACCCGCGAGCGAAAGCGCGGGCCGGGTTCTCCGAGGGATCGCTCGATGGCGTCGGCGATGACCTCGCCCGATGCGTCGGGCGGAACGTACGTTGCCGCATCGCCGGCGAGCGCGCGGAGGGTGGGGAGGTCGCTGCACACGATGGGCAGGCGGTGGAGAGCGGCTTCGAGCAACGGGATGCCGAAGCCTTCGCTCTGGCTCGGCAGCACGAGGGCGTCGCTCAGGGCGTAGAGGTCGGCGATCACGCGATACGGGGCCTTCAAACCGAGCGCGTACAGGAGGTGAACGCCATCGACGCCCTCGGCGAGCGCTGTGAGCTCGTCGAGGTACTGCGCGTTCGCGGCGTTGTGCGGACCGGGTGGGCCGGTCACGACGAGCATCGCGTCGCGGCCCCGCCCGCGAAGCGCCGCCGTCGCGGCGATCGCGGCCTCGATTCGCTTCCGCCGGGTAAGGCGGGCCGGCAGCACGAGGAGCGGGTCGGCGCGGTATAGGTCGAGGCGCTCGGCCAGGCGCACTCCGGCCGTCGAGAGGCCAAGTGCCGCGGCGATGTCGACGCCGTTCGGCACCACCGCGACGGCTTCACGCCGCAGGCCGGCGAGGCTGGCGAGCTGTTCCGCGCGCTCGTCGGACACGGCGACGTAGCGGATGCCCGGATGCGCCCGTGCGATGAGACCCCACGGGTCGCCGGGATGCCGTTCGCTCGCGTACTGCGGGTCGGACCACGCGAGGTCATGCGTCCACGCGATCAGCACACCCGGACGCTCGCGCGCGAGGCGGACGAGCGCTTCCGTCAGCGCCAGGTCCTTGTGCATCGTCATGACGTTGTGCACGACGACCCGGTCCGCCTTGACGAATATCGGCCGCAGCTTGCGCACGAGCTTTTCAACCAGCGCGTCGTGCGCTCTCGTGCGATCGCCCTGCGCGAGCGATCGGAAGTCGCGCAGCACGCTCTCGTTCCGCGAATCGACCTCGGGAATGCGTGCCAGGCGCACGCCTTTCGGTGCGCGGCCCCGTCCGGCGACGATCGTGACGTCCGCGCCCGCCTCGCGGAGCGCGGTCGCGTGCGCTCCCATGACCTGCTCGACTCCGCCGAGGATCGAGGGAGCGGTGTAGTGGACGAGGACGACGCGCGGACGCCGGCGCGTCACGCGGTGGCAGCCGCCCTCGTGACCCGGCCGCGACCGCCGGCGATGCGGTCGCCGCGCTGGTTCCGCCGGACGCGGAAGGTGACGCGCGAATCGAAGATGCGCATATCGCGCACGTCGACGCGATCGAGCCACGCCGGAAGCGCCGGATCGAGAAGCAGTCGCTGCGTGTTCAGGTCCGGCTGCATCCCGAGGAGTGCGCGGAGGCACAGGAAGACCATCCCCGCGGACCACGCCTGCGGGATGCACGACACCAGGTAATCCGCGGGCCGCGATGAGAACCGGAGGTCGCGCTGAAAACCGCACCAGAGCTCAGGCAGCTGCGAGTTTGGGAAGCGGCGGCCGGCCTCGATGAGCGCGCCCACCACCTCGGCCGCCTCCTCGCGCTGGCCGTAGCGCGCGAAGCCCTGAACGATGAGTGAGTTGTCGTGCGGCCACACCGATCCGTTGTGGTAACTCATCGGGTTGTACGTCGGATACTTGCTCGAGAGCGTTCGGATGCCCCAGCCCGTGTACATGTCCAGTTCCATCAGGCGTCTGGTGACCGCGACGCCGCGCTCCGGGCTCGCGATCCCGCACCAGAGCGCGTGCCCGGCGTTGCTCGTGACCGCCGGCACCTGTTTCTTGTCGCCGTCGAGCGCCTGCGCGTAGCACTGCTCGGATTCCATCCAGAAGTCGCGCTCGAAGCGGGTCTGCAGCTCCTTCGCCTCACCGCGGAGCCGATCGGCGCGCGCCCGGTCACCGTCGATCTCGTAGAGGTCCGCCACGCCCATCTTCGCCGCGTACACGTATGCCTGCACCTCGACGAGCGCGGCGGGGAGCTTTGACCACTTCCCGTCGGGATCGGAGAGCGACTGCGCCGAGTCCTTCCATCCCTGACTGCGCATCTCGCCGGGGCGGTGCCCGTATTCGACGTAGCCGTCCTTGTCCGGGTCACCGTACGTGTCGCACCACGTGAGCGCGCGCTCCGCCGCCGGAAGGAGATCGCGCCACAAAGCGCGATCGGCGGTCCACTTCACTGCCTCGGCGAAGACGAGCGCGAACAGCGGCGTCGCGTCGACCGACCCGTAGTAGGGGTGATGCGGCACCTCGCCGAGGCGCGCGAGCTCGCCGCGGCGGAGCTCGTGGAAGATCTTTCCGGGCTCTTCCTCGGTGAAGTCGTCCACTTTGTGGCCCTGGTAGCTGGCGAGAAGGCGCAGGGTGCCGCGCGCGATGTCGGGATTCCACCCGAGGGTCTGGTACGCCGAGATGAGGCCGTCGCGCCCGAAGGGCACGGCGTACCAGGGGATGCCGGCCGTCGGGTAGGGGCCGCTCGGATGGAACTCGAGGAGGGCGCGCAGGTCGAGCGCGCTCCGCGTGATGAGGCCCTCGTCGAGCATCTCGGAGCTCGTCGTGTAGCGCGAGCACGATCGCAGGAAGCGCCGGTAGCGCGCGTTGAGCGCGTCGATCGCATCGTCGAAGCGATCAGGCGACGCCGCCGGCGCGGCGCCGTCCTCGCGCGGGATCGCCGCGAGCTCGAGCTGGAGGACCTGCTGCGGCCCGAGCGTTCGCGTCACGCGGAAAACGTTTCCCTCGATCGCGTCGGGCGCGGGGCGAAGGGTGATCTCCGTCGTGCGGCGGACGCTGTCGCGGCCGACGCGTTCGAAGATGAGGCCGCCCTCTCGCGGGCCGCGAGTCGAGGCGAGCGGAGCGAGGCTCAGATCGCGATAGGCGCGTACGGCGAACATGTCCCGGAAGGCCGCCTCGAACTCGAGCTCGACGACGACGTCGACCGGATGCGCGTTCGCGTTCAGCACCCCGATGCGCTCGCGGAGGCCGTCCGCGAGGAAGCGCGTGCGGCGGATCGAGAGCGTGTCGGCCGCGTGCCGTGCCGTTCCGAGGACCGCTCCTTCGGAATGCATGAGCTGGAAGGTCGCCACGTAGTTCTGCTCGGTGTTCGCTGAAAGCAGGATCGGCCGCGATCCGTTCACGCGCAGCGCGTAGCCCGAGAGGTACTGGGTGTCGTGGTAGTAGAGGCCGAGCGGGCTCATGGCGCCGAGCGGTAGGCCCCCATCGTCCTCGGTAACGAGGACGAGCTGGTCCTCCTTTAAGGAGGCCGTCAGGCCCAGCGCTCCAAGAGGTACGGCTTCGTCTGCTCGAAGATCATCGCCTGCTGGTCGACGACCCGTTCGGCGCCCGCCTGATCGAGCCCCTGGACCTCGCCGATGAGGGCCGCGACTCGCCCGAAGTAGAGCGGAAGGAGCGCGCGCGCGAGCGTCTCGGTGTCCTCGCGCGTCTTCGCCGCCGCGACGATCTCGTAGACAGCCTTCGCCCAGAACCGGCTGCCGATCGCGCTCGCGTTGCCAGTCTCGGCCGCCTTTCGCGCGATGTCGCGTGTATCGGCCGAGAGGATCTCGTCCCAGGCTTCGTCCTGCTCCGCGGCGCCGGTCTTGAACTGCTCGACCAGGACCCGAACGCTCGCGTTCACCGCCTCGGGCTCGACCGGCGAGATCTCGCCGATTATCGGGATGTCGTGCGACCCCGTGATCGGGCGCCAGATGTCGGCGTTCTTCCGCGCGAGGGTGAGCAACGTTCCCACAACCTGGGTGAACATCGGTCCGAGATCGGCGCCAGGGTCCTTGGGATCGTGGATCTTCGCGCCGAGGAACGCCTGCGCGACGCGAACGCCGCGCGCGAGAGCGGTGGTCGTCATGAAGATGTCGATGCCGAACTTCGCTACGTCACTGTCCCACACGGGCTCGGCAAGATAGATCTTCGCGAGGTCGGGGCTGAAACCGAACTCGCCGCCGATCGGCTGCCGCACGCGCGCGCCGTACAGCGCTCGCGTGAGCGGATAGGCGATCGTGTTGGTGATCGTCCCGTCGTGCTTATGCCTCGCGTAGAGCGGCGTCACGTAGTCCGCTTCGCCGCGAACGATCGGCCCGATGAGCCGCGCGATCCACTCGGGCGTGATGCTGCGGAGGTCGCTGTCCACGACGGCGCAGGCCTTCGCGTCGAGCAGCGTCACCGCCTCGAAGATCGCGCGGAAGGCCGAGCCCTTTCCCGATTTGCCCTGATATCGCCCGGCGATCGTCGGGACACCGTCCCCGGAGGCGCGCACCCGGTCGGACGTTCCGTCGTTGGACCCGCCGTCGGCGTTCACGATCACGGCGCGCATCTCGGGGAAGTTGCGGCGCAGTCCCTCCGCCGCCACCTCGGTCACATGTCCGATCGTCGCGGCATTGCGGAAGCTTGGTATGCCCACGACGAGGTCCGCGCGCCGCTGCGTGCGGAGCGCCTCGCGCATGTCGTCCGCGAGCGCGGAAGTCAGAGGCACGGCTTGACTACGATACGGAGACTTGATCGAGGCCGTCGACCAATTCGTCCTTCCCTTCATCGACTCGTTGTACGGTCGTTTCGGATACGTCGGCGTGGTGATCGCCATGGCGATCGAAAGCGCCGCGATCCCCATCCCGTCCGAGCTGATCCTGCCGTTCGCCGGCTGGAGCGTTTCGCGGGGGATCGTGGAGCCGCTGACCGGCGGGCCGTGGACCTACTGGGGGGCGGTCCTCGCCGGCGTGATCGGCAATACGGCTGGCTCTCTCGCCAGCTATGCGGTCGGGGCGTTCGGCGGTCGGCCGCTCCTGGAGCGCTACGGGCGCTACGTGCTGATCAGCTCGCACGATCTCGAGACGGCGGACCGCTGGTTCGCCCGGTGGGGTGACCTGACCGTCCTCTTCTCACGGATGCTCCCGATCGTGCGCACGTTCATCTCGGTGCCGGCGGGCATCGCGCACATGCCGCTCTGGCGCTTTCTCGCCTTCTCGATCGTCGGCACGGTCCCGTGGGTGATGCTCCTGGTGTGGGCCGGGATGATCCTCGGCGATAACTGGCAGGACCTGAAACACCAGCTGCGGGGCCTCGACTACATCGTGGCGGGCCTCATCGTCCTCGGCGTCGGGCTCTTTGTCTGGCGCCACCTCCGCTCCCGTTGAACGATTTCCTCACCGCGCTCGGCAACTTCGATACGCAGCTCTACCTCGCTATCGCCGAGCAGCGGAATTTCGTCACCTCGGTCATCGCCGTTGCCCTCACCTACCTCAACTGGAATGGCTTCTTCTGGTGGATCCTCGCGTTCCTTCTCCTCCGCTCGCGCGGGCTCAACCGGCGCGGCATCGCGGCGACGGCCACGGTGGTGTTCGGGATGATCGATGCGTGGGCGCTGACCGAGATCATCAAGCTCATCGTGCGGCGTCCCCGGCCGTTCGACGCGCTTGCGAACGCCCCTGGTCCGTTGCCGGCACCCGAGACGGTGATCGCGCACCCCTCGTCGTACTCGTTCCCGTCCGGGGACGCGGCCCTCGCGATGGGCGCGGCCGTCGCCTTCGCCTACGTCACGCCGAAGTACCGCGTGCCGATTCTCCTGTTCGGCATCTCCGCG
>DATLPP010000176.1:0-7199 GCA_035535615.1 Candidatus Udaeobacter sp. | reverse complement strand
TCGTCCTCGTCAATGCCTACCGAGCGAACGCCGGACTCCAGGCGGTCTCGGCGAACGGAGCGCTCACCGCCGCCGCGGGATGGATGGCCGGCGACATGGCCTCCCGCAACTACATCGGCCACGTCTCCTCGGACGGGCGCTCGCCGACGCAACGGATGTCGGCTTTCGGTTATCCCGCCACTTCGATGTACACCGGTGAGGACCTCGGCGCAGGGTACGGGACCGCGAGCGCCGTACTTGCAGGATGGCAAGGAAGCCCCGCGCACAACGCGGTCCTTTTGAATCCGAATTACAACGCGGTCGGCGTCGGTCTCGTCTACGAGCCGAACTCGACCTACAAGTGGTACTGGGCCGCGGACTTCGGCGGATCTGGCGGCACCGTGAAGGTCGTCATTCCGCCGGCCGCACCGCAAGCGATCGCGCCCACCAAGCCGGTTGCGGCGCCCGCCGCACAGCCCGTCGCTCCGCGCGCGGCCGCCGCGCCGCGAGGCGCAGATCCGCAACCCGCCGAAGAGATCGTCGATCCCGACGCTGCGGCAGCCGCTGCGCGGATCGCCTTCCTCGAAGAGGTCGGCGCGCGGCGCATCGTGCATCTCCTCGAGGTGCTCTTCCGCATGGGCGCCATCTAGCCGCCTAACATCCTCCGAACAAGGGGGAGTCAAGCATGGCGACGCCCACGCTCCAGAACTACATCGACGGCCGCTGGCTCGACGCGTCCGGAGGCGGCACGTTCGAGAACACCAACCCCGCGACGGGCGAGTTGATCGCGAACGTCACGAAGTCGACGGTCGCCGATGTGGACCGCGCGGTGGATTCGGCCCGGCGCGCCCTCGACGGATGGCGCCTCTACCCGGCACCGAAGCGCGGCGAGATCCTCTACCGGGCCGGGGAGATCATGCTCACGCGGAAGGACGACCTCGCACGTGAGATGACGCGCGAGATGGGCAAGGTGCTCGCCGAATCCCGCGGCGATGTCCAAGAAGGCATCGACATGACCTATTACATCGCCGGAGAAGGCCGCCGGCAGTTCGGCGATGTCGTCCCCGCTGAGCTCCCAAACAAATGGGCGATGAGCATGCGGCACCCCGTGGGCGTGGTCGCCGCGATCACGCCTTGGAACTTTCCCTTCGCGATCCCGACCTGGAAGATCATGCCGGCGCTCATCCTCGGGAACACCATCGTGTTCAAGCCGGCGTCGTACACCCCGCTGCTGGCGGTCCGCCTCGTCGAGATACTCGAGGAAGCGGGACTGCCGAAGGGCGTCATCAACCTCGTCCTCGGTTCGGGCGGCGACCTCGGCGACCACATCGTCTCGCATCCCGGCGTCGACCTGATCTCGTTCACCGGCTCGTCCGACACCGGCTCGCACATCAGCGAGATCGGCGGGCGGCTCCTGAAGCGCGTGTCCTGCGAGCTGGGCGGTAAGAACGCGATCGTCGTCCTCGACGATGCGGACGTCGACCTCTCGCTCGACGGGATCGTGTGGTCGGCGTTCGGCACGTCGGGGCAGCGATGCACGGCCGCGTCGCGGGTCATCGCACACAAGAGCGTCGCGAAAGACCTCGTCGACAAGCTGGTCGGCAGGGCAAAGAAGCTCCGCCTCGGGAACGGGCTCGACGCATCCACCGACGTCGGACCGGTCGTGTCCGCGTCCCAGCTCGAGCGGGTGCATTCGTTCATTCCGATGGCCGAGAAGGAAGGGGCGACGGTCGCCGCCGGTGGACATGTGTCGACCGAGGGAGCGCTGGGAAAAGGCTTCTTCCACGAGCCGACCGTGCTCGTGGACGTCAAGCCGAACATGCGCGTGGCGCAGGAAGAGATCTTCGGTCCGGTGACGGCGGTCATCGAGGTCTCGAGCGTCGACGAGGCGATCAAGGCCGTGAACTCGACGAAGTACGGGCTCTCGAGCTCGATCTACACGCGGAACGTGAACAACGCGTTCCGCTTCATGCGCGACGCCGAGACCGGGATCGTCTACGTCAACGCCGGGACGATCGGCGCCGAGATCCAGCTTCCGTTCGGCGGCATGAAGGCGACCGGCAACGGCCACCGCGAGGCGGGCCGCGCAGCGCTCGACGTCTACTCCGAGTGGAAGTCGATCTACGTCGACTACTCGGGCAAGCTCCAGCGTGCGCAGATCGACGCGGCGGAAGGTACGAAGACGGCGCCATAAGGCGCTACGCGGGCGGCGGCTCGGTCGGGAGGGTGAATCGGATGTCCGTGCCCTCCCCGAGGACGCTCGTCGCCGAGATCTCGCCGTGGTGTGCCTCGACCAGTTGTTTTGCGATCGCCAGGCCGAGACCCGCGCCGCGGGACTCGGGGGACTTGTAGAAGCGATCGAAGATCCGAACGATCCGGTCCGGCGCGATCCCCGCACCCGTGTCGCGCACGTCGATCGCCACCGCGGCACCGTCGGAGCGCGCGGTCACGGTGACGCGGCCGCCGCGAGGCGTGTAGCGAAGCGCGTTGGCGACCAGGTTCGATAAGA
Organism: Candidatus Udaeobacter sp.; assembly: GCA_035535615.1. Classification (GTDB taxonomy): domain Bacteria; phylum Chloroflexota; class Limnocylindria; order P2-11E; family P2-11E; genus 3-1-20CM-2-70-9. The sequence goes on along the minus strand of DATLPP010000176.1, from coordinate 4,711 downwards.
TCTCGCGGGCTCGGACGGGATCGGCGTCGACCTGTGGAAGCCCGCTCGAGACCTGCGCGGCGAGCGAGACGCCGGCCGGCTCGGCCTGTGAAGCGAACGACTCGACGGTCTCGCGCACGAGCGCACTGACGTCGATCGCCTCGCGATGAAGCGTGAGCGCACCCGACTCCGCAAGCGAAAGCGTGCGCAGATCCTCCACGAGACGCGAGAGAACCTTCGTCTCATCCAGGATCGCCAAGAGATGGGCCTCATCCGCCGGGTGAACACCGTCGACGAGCGCCTCGAGGTTGCCCTGCACCACGGAAAGGGGCGTGCGGAGCTCGTGGCTCACGTCCGCAAGAAGCCGCCGGCGCTGCTCCTCGCCCGCTTCAAGACGCGTCGCCATCGCGTTGAACGCGCGGGCGAGCGCTCGTCCCTCACGCGCACCTCGTACGGCGACCCGCGTCGTGAGGTCGCCCTCGGCCACGCGACCGACGGCCTCGATCACATCGCCAACGGGTCGCGTCAGGCGGCGGAGCGACCGCGCCGCCAAGGCCAGCACGACGAAAACGAGGAGGAGGGCGAGGCCTCGCGTGGCGCCGCCCGGGAAGTCGGCTGCGCCGAACGCGCTCGCGAGTGTCCAGAAGAGAAACGTGGCGGCGATGACCGAGAGGACCGCGATCGCGACGAAGAACAGCGCCATGCGGCGCATGAACCCCGACGGCGGCCCGCGCCACCCTCGTCGTGGTGGAAACGGCTCGTTCTCCGGCCACCAAGGCGGGCGCCGCCGCGAATAGTCCCAGCCACCGCGTCTCATTCGTCGACCTCCGCGAAGCGGTAGCCGACCCCGTAGACCGTGAGGAGATATCGGGGACGTGCGGGATCGGGCTCGAGCTTGTGCCGGACGTTCTTTACGTGCGCGTCGATCGCGCGCTCGTACGATTCGAACGCGACACCATGCACAGCGTCGAGGAGCTGCCCTCGCGTGAAGACGCGGCCCGGCTCGCGCGCCATGGTGGCGACGAGCTGGAACTCGGTCGGCGTCAGATCCACACCGCGGTCGCCGATGGTCGTGCGCATGCGCGGTATGTCGAGGGTGACGTCGCCGACCCGAACGATCTCGGTCTCGGACCGCGGACGCTCCGTCCGTCGGAGCACCGCGCGCACGCGCGCCACGAGCTCCTTGGGGCTGAAGGGCTTCGTGACGTAGTCGTCCGCGCCGATCTCGAGGCCGACGAGCTTGTCGGACTCTTCGCTCCGACCGGTGAGCATGACGATCGGCACGTTGGACTCGCCGCGAAGTGTTCGCGCGACGTCGAGGCCGTCGAGCTCGGGTAGGCCGAGATCGAGGACCACGAGATCGGGCTTGTGGGATCGCGCGGCCGCAAGCGCGGCTTTTCCGTCGTGAGCCACGACGACCGCGAAGCCGGCGTGCTCGAGATAGTCGCGCGCGAGCTGAACGATCTTCGGCTCGTCGTCGACGACCATGACCGTTTTCATCGTCGCGCCGAATCCTAGGTAGGCGGAGACGCCGGACCGCTGTCCGGCGTCTCGAAAGTCACGGGGACCTACCGACCGCTGGGCGGCGGCGATGTCGTGCCGGTGTCCTGCGGCTTTTCACCGTGGAGCTCCTTGTGGAGCGCCTCGATCCGTTCGCGCGGGCTCTGGTAGTAGCCGGGGCCACCCCAGCCGCCACCGTAGCCCCAACCCCGTCCGCGTCCGATCGCGCCGCGGATGAGCGCGAAGATGAGGAAGAGGAAGAGAAGTGGGAAGAGGAACCCGAATCCTCCGAAGAAGAACGGGTGGTAGTAGAGGGCCGGCGCGACCGCCGTCCCGGCGCCCGCAAGCCCCTGCGCCACCCCCAGCTGATACGCGCCGACGCCCACGACCGCCGCGATCAAGAGCGTCACGATGATCCCGATGCCTCGCATGTGAATCTCCTTTTGCGATGTTTGTTGAAGGCAATGTCACAGGCGGTGATGAACTGGGTGTGAAGGAGGGGCGGATATGTCGCATCAGCGCAGGACGCTATCCAGCCACCGCGCCGCGGCGGCGACGGCCTCGGACTCGCCCGCGCCGAAATCGTGCCCGGCGCCGGCGATGCGGACGAGATCGACCCGCGGATTCTTCGCCACGATCCGCTCGAGGACGGCGAACGGACCGAACTCATCCTTGTCGCCCTGCACGACGAGCGTTGGGCACGTCGTCGCGGCGAGCGCCGCCTCGTCGCGAGGGCGCGGGCGCTTCGGAGGCGCGATCGGATGGCCGAGAATGACGAGCGCGTCGGGCGGCTCCTGCGCGGCGAGGAAGGCGCAGATGCGGCCACCGAACGAGCGACCGACAAGCGCGACACGCTCGCAGCCCGCGGCGCGAAGGGCATCTCGTGCCGCACGAAGATCTTCGATCTCCGAGACGTAGTCCTTGCTCGGCCGCGATCCGCTTGTCCTGAAGGTGATCGCCTGCGACGTGATGCCAAATGCCTCGAGCGCCGACCCGAGCCTTCGAAGGATCGGCTGCTCCGCGGTGCCGCCGTATCCGGGCGCGAGGACGGCCGCGCGTTTCAAGCGGGCGGCTTCGGCAGCTTCTGCGCGAGCGCGAGCGACGGGCCTAGAAGATCGCCAACGGCCTCGAGTCGCGCGGACATGTTCATGATGGTGAAGGCGTCGGGGCGTCCGAGGGATGCGATCTCCTCCCATCGCAGCGGAGCGGAGACCGGCGCGCGGCGGATCGGACGAACGCTGTACGGCCCCGCCGTTGACTTGGCGCGTGTGTTCTGAAGGTAGTCGATATAGATGCCGCGCCGCTTCGCTTTGCTGAACTCGAGCGTCACGAGCTTCGGCAGCTTCTCGCGCGCGAGCTGGCCGACGCGCAGCGCGAAGGCACGGCTCTCCTCGAACGTGTACCGGCGCGCGATGGGAACGAGTACGTGGATCCCGCGCGAGCCCGTCGTCTTCGGGAAGCCGACGAGGCCGAGATCGTCGAGCACTTCCTTGACGGTGCGCGCGACCTCCTTCACGTCGTCCCACGTCGCGCCTTCGGCTGGGTCGAGGTCGACCATGACGTTGTCGGGCTTCTCGGGATTGTCGACGCGCGCCAGCCGCGGATGGATTTCGATCGCCGTGTAGTTCGCCATCCATACGAGCGTTGCCATGTCGTTCGCGAGGACGTACGCGTTCTCCGGCTCGAGCGGATCGGTCCAGCTCTTGATCCACTCGGGCGTGAATCCGGGCTTGTTCTTCTGATAAAAGTGCGTCCCGTGAATACCGTCCGGGAACGGCTTCAAGGTGAGCGGCCGGTCGCGAAGCCACGGCACCAGGTATGGAGAGACCTCGGTGTAGTAGCGGATGAGGTCGGCCTTGGTGTAGCCGTCCTCCGGGAAGAGGACCTTCTCGAGGTTCGTCAGCTTGATGCGCTTGCCTTCCACCTCCAGTACGGAGGGAACGCGCGCGGCCTGCCCGCCGTTCTCGGACGGAGCGGGCGCCGTCGCCGCGCGCTTCGCGGCGTCCTGCGCCTTTCTTGCCGACTCGCTGCGCTCCTCTCCCGTTGAGTCACGCGGATCGACGTCCGGACGAAGGCCGCGATACGTCGGATGCCGGAGCGTTCCGTCTCGCGTGATCTCGGCGTACTCGACCTCGCACACGAGCTCCGGCAGGCACCACCGCGCGGGCTGATTCGTTTTCGGCTTGGTGGCGAACGGCGACGTCGGCGACTCGTGCTCCTGCAGGATCCCCAGAAGGTCGCGAAGCGTTCGCTCGTCGAACCCGGTGCCGACGTGCCCGACCGGCTGCAGCTTGCCGTCGCGGTACACACCCAGAAGGAGCGCGCCCAGCGTCTTGGTGCGGCCACCTTGGCCCGCCGTCCAACCCCCGATCACGCACTCCATCGTGCGGAACGCTTTGATCTTCACCCACGCCGGCGAACGCGCGCCGGGCTGGTAGATCGAATCGAGCCTCTTGGCGACGATCCCCTCCATCCCCTGCTCACGCGCAGCTTCGAAGAGCGCGACCCCTGTCCCCGGGAATCCTTCGCTTCGGCGGATCGAGCCCATCGGTGTCAGCGCTTCGTCGAGCCGTCGCAACCGCTCGCGAAGCGGCTTTCGCATGAGGTCCTCGCCGTCCGCGTAGAGGATATCGAAGACCTGGTAGATGACCGGCGTCGATTTCCGGAGCTTGCGCACGGTGCTTTCGTCGCTCACGTGCATGCGCGGTTGGAGACGCTGGAAGCTCGGAACGCCCTTCTCGTCCAGCGCCACGACCTCGCCGTCGAGGATGGCGTGGTACGCACCGGTGAGCGCCTCCGCGGCCTGCGTGGCCTCCGGGTACTGCTTGGTGCAGTCGAGAAGGTTGCGCGTCTGGAGACGGACCTCTCCCCCATCGACAAACGCGATCGTGCGGACGCCGTCCCACTTCGGTTCGTATGTGAAGTCGGGCGAGTCGAAGGGCTCGTTCGCCGAAGCCGCGAGCATCGGCTCGATCTTCGAAAGAAGTGGGTCGTTCTTCGGAGGCGTGCCGTGCTTGATCATCAGCCAGTCGCGGCCCTCGTTCTGCTTGGTCTGCACGATGACCCACTCGCCGTCGAGTCTCTTTCCCTTCATGCGTATCTTCAGCTCGTTTGGCTTCTCTTCGATCAGCTCGTACGTTCCCGTGTCCCAGATCGTCATCGTGCCCGCGCCGTAGCCGTCGGGGATAACGCCATGGAACGTGAGGTACTCGATGGGATGGTCCTCGGTGTG
>DATLPP010000175.1:0-7441 GCA_035535615.1 Candidatus Udaeobacter sp. | reverse complement strand
CCGAGTATCAACACGCGCGGCATTGCGCTTGCATGGCTAGCGGTCAAGCGAGTTTCGACGTTATGAGCATGATGCAGTCGGCAGGCCAATGGGAAGCGGCATACGACCCTGGGGTCCCGAGGCACCTGACATATCCCGGGTTGCCACTCCATGCCCTCCTCGAGCGCACCGCCCGCGACCACCCGGAGACCGTCGCGACCGTATTTGGTGGTGCTGTTGGAAATCGCTGCATCGATTCAAGCATGACGTATCGCAATCTCGACCTCCTCGCCGACCGCTTCGCCGCCGGGCTCCAGCGGCTCGGAGTGAAGAAGGGTGACCGGGTCGCTCTCGTCCTTCCGAACTGCCCGCAGTTCGTCTACTCGTTCTTCGGCAGCTTGAAAGCGGGCGCGGTCGTCGTTCCGACGAATCCCCTGTACACCGTCCGCGAGCTTCACAACCAGCTGGCCGACTCGGGTGCCCGTGTGGTCGTCGTCCTCTCGCGCCTGTACCCGCAGGTGGCGGAGGCGGCCGTGGGGACTAGCGTCGAACGCATCGTCGTCACGAACGTGAAGGAACACTTCCCGATCGCCCTCCGCATCCTGTTCACCACGGCGCGCGAGCGCAAGGAAGGTCATCGCGTGGACATCAGTGGTGACGCGCGCGCGGTGTGGCTCAAGGACGTGCTCGCCGAGCGGAGCGCGCGCGTCCCGGTGGACGTCGCGCCGGCGGATCTGGCCGTCCTTCAATACACCGGCGGCACGACGGGTGTGCCGAAGGGCGCGATGCTGTCTCATCGAGCGCTCGTCGCGAACGTTCACCAGTGCCAGGCGTGGCACGCCACCGTCAAACCCGGCGATCGGATCCTCGCGATCATGCCGTTCTTCCACGTGTACGGGCTGACCGTCGTGATGAACCTCGCGACCCTCAGGGCGATGACGATGGTCCTCATCCCGCGTCCCGATCTCAAGCACATTTTCCTCGCGATACAGAAGCATCGGCCGCGGTTCTTCCCGGGCGCACCGCGGATCTACATTCTCCTCAACGAGTCGCGTGACCTCGCCAAGTACGACCTGCGATCCATCGAGTGGTTCATGTCGGGATCCGCGCCGCTCGCGGTCGAGGTCATGAAGCGGTTCGAGGAGCTCACTGGCGGGAAGGTCCTCGAAGGCTACGGCCTCACCGAGGCCGCGCCGGTGACGCATTCAAATCCGCGTGAGGGCATCCGCAAGCCCGGGTCGGTCGGCCTGCCGCTGCCCGACGTCGACTGCAAGATCGTCGATATCGAGACCGGAACGCGCGAGGTCGCCGCCGGCGAGGCGGGGGAGCTGTGTCTGCGCGGGCCGAATCTCATGGACGGCTACTGGCAGCGCCCGGAAGAGACCGCGGGCGTTCTCCGCGACGGCTGGCTCTTCACCGGCGACATCGTCCGGATGGACGAGGACGGCTACTTCAGCGTCGTCGATCGAAAGAAGGAGATGATCATCGTCTCCGGCTTCAAGGTGTACCCGCGCGAGGTCGACGAGGTGCTGTTCGCGCACCCCTCGGTGCTCGAGGCCGCGGCCGTCGGCGTACCGCATCCCTCCAAAGGCGAGGTGGTGAAGGCGTTCGTCGTGCTCCGACCCGGCGCGAAGGCGACCGCGCAGGAGCTGATGGATCACTGCCGCGCGAATCTCGCGCCCTACAAGGTCCCGGTCGACATCGTGTTCCGCGCCGAGCTCCCGAAGACGCTCATCGGGAAAGTCCTCCGCCGCCAGCTCGCCGCCGAAGAGCCCACCGTCCCGAACCTCCCGCTGCCCCGCGCCGGCTAACTAGACTCGCCGGGAAGTGGCCCGGATCGTCGACCTTCTCGCGACCGGGCAGACATTCTCGTTCGAGTTCTTTCCGCCGAAGGACAACGACGAGCAGCAGCTTCTCACTCGGACCATCGCCGACCTCCAGCCGCTGAAGCCATCGTTCGTATCGGTTACCTATCGCGGCGGCCGGATCTCACGGGAGCGGACGACGCGCGTCGTCGTGGATCTCCTGAAAACGACGGACCTCACTCCGATGCCGCACCTCACGTGCGTCGCGCACCCCCGCTTCGAGCTGGGCGAGATCATCGGCGGCTTCCGGGCCGCGGGTCTGGAGAACCTGCTCGCGCTTGGCGGCGATCCGCTTCCCGAAGAGGAGTCGTACAGAGAGCTTGCCTACGCGTCGGAGCTCGTCGAGCTTGGGCGCCGGCTCGGCTTCGACTCGATCGGGGTCGCGGCTCATCCGGCCGGACACCCACGCTCGCCGGATCTGGGATCGGACCGCGAGTATCTCGCCCTCAAGATGCGGCTCGCCGACTTCGCGATCACGCAGTTCTTCTTCAAGGTCGAGGAGTACGAGCGCCTGCGCGACGAGATGGCCGCTCGAGGGATAGCCAAGCCGATCCTCGCCGGCATCATGCCGATCACCTCGCTCGTTTCGGTCCGGCGGATGGCGCAGCTCTCCGGGTACGCGGTCCCTGACGACATCGTTCGCCGGATCGAGGCCGGCGGCGATGATCGTGCGGAGATCCGCAAGCGCGGCATCGAGGTGGCCACTGAACTCTGCCGCGACCTGCTCGACCGGGGCGTGCCGGGCTTGCACTTCTACACGCTGAATTTTTCGAAGGCCACACGCGAGATCTACACGAACCTCGGGCTTGTGCCGCCGACTACTTGAACCTCGCGTTGTTCCGGAGCTGGTCGATGCCCGCGGCAGCTTCACTGGCTTCTCGTGATGTGGGGCCTCGAGTCGGCGTACGCATGCGTGCAACCCAAGCCGCTGGTGCGATCAGTACCGCAACGAAGACAACGAGCCAAAGCACTCCATACCCTCAGCCTACCTCCGGTTCCGTCGGTCTCCGTGAGGCGACCATCACACTAGAGGGCGATGCGGATCCTGGCGGTGAGCGACGTTGAGGACGAGGCGGTCACGGCCTCCGTCGAGTCGAAGGTCGGCACCATCGATCTGGTCATCAGCTGCGGCGACCTCGACTACGAGTACCTCGATTACGTCGGCACCGCCCTCGGCGTCCCGCTGCGGGCGGTCCACGGCAATCACGATGTCCCCCCAGAAAACAATGACGACCCCGCAATCGCGGTCTGGTGGCGTGGCATCGATCTGCACGGTCGCGCGGTGTCGGTGAACGGTCTTCTGATCGCGGGTCTCGAGGGGTCGCCGATCTACAGCTCCGGGCCTTACCAGTCCGCGGAGCTCGATATCTGGCTGGCCATCCTGCGAATGGCGCCTTCGCTCATCATCAACCGTCTGCGGCGCGGCCGATTCCTCGACGTGCTCGTGACGCACGCTCCGCCTCGCGGGATTCACGAGGGGACCGACCGCGCGCACCGCGGGTTCGGTGCACTTCGCACCTTTCTGCGGTTGTTCCAGCCGCGTTATCACCTGCATGGGCACACGCATGTCTACGATCGCCGAACGCAAACGACGACGCAGTTCGGACGGACGACTGTCATGAACGCATACGGCGCGCGCATGGTGGATATCCCATGAGATCTGACCTGGTTCGCGGCGACTACGATCGGGCGCGCCGAAAGTCCTTCGTGCGCGCGATCGCGAGCTGGCTGCGACGCTCCGACAACGCGCTGCTCGCCTTCGAGGACATGCGGCGCGGGATCCATGCACAAGCCCAGCGCGACGGCGGTCTACGGGAAGTGCAGATCGATCAGATCGTCGGCAGTGTTGGCCGGTACCGGGATTTTGACCGCGCGTTCCTCCCGCGTCAGGTCCGGACGAGGGACCGGTGGGAAAGCGTCGACCGAGCTCACCGCGAGAGGACCGAGGTGCCTCCGATCGAGCTGTATCGGATCGGCGAGGTCTACTTCGTGAAGGACGGGAACCATCGCGTCTCCGTGGCACGCGAGCGCGGACAGGCCTTCATCGATGCTCACGTGATCGAGGTGACAGCGCCCGCGCCGGTCGAGTCGGTCGAGGACCTGCTCGACTTCATCCGCGACCGCGACGCGCTCAGGTTTTACGAGACGACCGACCTGCTGCGTCTTCGGCCCGACGCGCGGATCGAGCTGACGCTCCCGGGCCAGTACGACAAGCTCCTCGAGCACATCTCGACCCATCGCTGGTACCTCGGCAGTGAGCAGAAGCGGGAGGTCAGCTATGCGGAGGCCGTCGCCAGCTGGTACGACCGCGTCTACCTGCCAACGGTCGAGGCGATCCACAAGACCGCGGCCCTACGTGACTTCCCGAATCGCACCGAAGCCGATCTCTACCTCTGGACGACCGAGCACCACTGGTACCTGCATCAGGCCGCGCATCCACAAGGTGAATCGCTCGAGGCGATCGTGAGCGAGTACGCCGGCGAGAACAGCGAGCGGGCGCTTCAACCCTTGTTGCGGCGCGCACGCGCCAAGCTTCCGGGCTCAGGGCGCAAGGCACCGCGGCGCGCTACTCCTTGATCCACCCCACCGGTAGGAGCATCGATCCGTCCTTCGTCGGGTAATACACCTGCCAGCCGTGATAGCCGCGGTAGCCCGCGGGATCGGCCTTCATGACCTCCGCGTAGAGCACGAGCGCGTTCACGTAGGCCTGTGAATGGTTGTAGGCGAAGAGCGCCTTCTGCATGTTGTCCGGCGCGCCGGCCGCTTTCAGATAGCGCGCCGCCGCGAGGATCGAGTCGTGGTCGTTGTTGATATCGCCCGTGCCGTAGCTCGCCCACGTCGCCGGCATGAACTGCATCGGTCCCTGCGCGCCCGCGCTCGAGAGGCCGCGGATCCGGCCCATACGCGTCTCGACCAGGTGGATCGACGCAAGGTAATACCAGGGGATGCCGAACTCGGCCTCGGCCTCCTTGTAGAAACCGAGGAGGTCCTCGATCGGAGCGGCTGCGACGATCTTCCAGTCAGGCAGGTTCTTAGGCACAGGTCCGCTGAGGAGACGCAGCTGCTTGCCGGCTTCGAGGCTGCCGTTCACCGCCGTGCGTGTCTTGTCGGGCAGCGCGCCGAGGACGGTGTCCTTCCACTCGGGAAAGTCCTGAAGCCTCCCGTAGTCGAGCTGCTGCAGATGGCCAAGCCACCCAAGCTCCGGGTCGGTGACTTGCGGATCTCGTAACGCCGCCTCGACCATCGAGAGTTGCGTCGCCAATGCGGCCGCGTCGTTCGCCGCCGCGGGAAGGTCGGTGTAGTTGGGGGCGGGCGTCGCGCTCGGCGTCGGGCTGTCACTTGGAGCCAGCGTCGGCGTCGCGGTCGGAACGGCTGTTGGTATCGGCGTGAACCGTATAGATGGAGCGGGCAGCGCGGCCGACGAGCACGCAACGAGCGCCCCCGCGAGGGCAACACACGCGAGGCGAACGACGAGCGCTGATGCGCGCGCGTCGGGACCAAAGTTCAGCTGACGAGGCATATCCGCTCCAACCCATCCCGGCGATCTCGCTCGCCTTCGCTGGAACAAGTCTCTCGTCGATGCGCTGTGCGGTAAAGGTTCGGAACCGGACGTTTTAGTGCCAACCGAGTGCCTCGAGCGTCGTTGAGGCCGCGCCGCTACCGAGCTACTGAGCTTTCCGGAGAACGAGCTGGGAAGTCGTGGGCCGCTTGCTCGCGCCTGTTCCGCCGTCCGGATCCAGAATCGCGACGTGATCACGGTCTCGGAGCATCTCCGGCGGATCCCTCCCGCGGTCCGGCCGATCGTCCAGGCGGCACGCCGCGCCGTGAAGGGGGCGGCGCCTTACGCGAGAGAAGTCGCGTACCAGAGCAAGCCGCCACGTTCGAAGAGCGCGATGTGGAAGCTCGTCCGGTACGCGGTGGGGGACGAATACGTCGTTGGGATCGGCACATTCGCGACATACGCGACGATGTTCTTCATGCGCGGCCGCGCCCTCGACGATGGGAGCGGACTTCTCGAAGGTTCCGGAAAAGACACCAGGTTCATCCGGCTACGCAAGTCGAGCGACGCGGCTCAGCCCGCCCTGAGGCGCGTTCTCCGCAAATCTTTCACGGCGGGGACCGGGTCGCACGCGCAAAGCACGCGCTCTTCGAGCAAGGCGCGGTCCCAACGACCGAGGTCCGCTGCCGCGCCGTAGGTGCTCGTCAGGAATGCCGTGAGCGCCGCTTCTGGGTCCGGCGAGGTCCGCACCGCTTCATAGGGCAACAGGAACTCGCCGCGCGCGACATTCCACTCGGCCGCCTCCGGCTGGACCGTTGCGTCGGCGAGCCCATCGAGTGACGGCATCGCGTAGGCGTAGTACTCCGCCCTCGGCACGTCGGCGCTGCCCGGCCAGAAGCCAGCCGAGATGAGCTCGTGCGAATACGCCTCGTGCATCACGTGGACGTGCACGTTCGGTGGCTTGCCGCCGGCGTAGGCGGGCGCGCGCCTTCCGCTAAAGCGTGCGGCGGCGAGATCGAACGACCCCCAGAAGAATTGGACGGGGCTCGCCTTTCCGAGGAAGCCCGTGCGGAAGCGTTCGAAGACCAGATCGGTTTTGAGAAGGATCGCCGCGAAGCGGCGCGCCTGGTCGCGGTCGTACGGCCGCACCGCGACATCCTCGGGAAACGGAACGGCGACCGCGACTTCGGAGGGCACGAGGTTGATTTGCGGGTCCGCGATTCCCAGTCCGCTTAGCGTGTCGAACACCTCGCGGTAGAACTGCGCGACCGACATCGAACGGAGCGGGAGAGTCGCGCGTCCACCGCGGTTCGTCACGATGGCGAGCTCGTGTCCGATGAAGTCGAGGTCGATTTGGAACGCGCCGGCGCCGCTCGGCATGGTCCCGGTGGTGAGTCCTCGAGGGGTCACCGCGAGACTTGAGTTCCACCAGTGGTTCAAGAGGGGAGTCGTCGTAAGACGGATCTTTCCGACGATCTGCGTCCACATGTGGATCGCGTGAAGCGTCTCTTTCCATTCGTCGTAGGCGAGCCGCGGCCATTCGTTCAGGGACATCGCCTTTCGAGCGTAGACCCCTGGATGCCTTCGGGCGCTGGCGCGTACCTTTGCGCCTGCTAAAGGGGGACGGCGATGTATCAGTGGGTCGTCTTCATCCACATCGCGAGCGTGCTCGGGCTGCTCATCGTGCACCCGGTCACCGTCGCGTTCCACCTAAAAGAGGAGCGGGACAACCTCCGGATTCGCGAGCTGCTCGAGGTGACCGAGGCGGCGAGCACCCTCCGCTGGGTCTTCTTTGGCCTCACGATCCTGTCGGGAGTTCTGCTCGGCTTCCTCGGATCGTGGTGGTCGAGCGCCTGGATCTGGATCGCGCTCGCGATCTTCGTGCTGATCGGCCTTGTGATGAACCTCTACGGCGGACGGATGATCGACCGCATCGCCGACACGCAGGACGACGCCGAGATGGAGCGTCTCCTGAGCCGCTTCCGCCCGTGGATCCTCGGCGTAAGCGGAGCCGGCGGTTTGCTCGTGATCCTTTATCTGATGTTGTTCAAGCCATCGTTCTGACGATCAGGGCGATGCGCTTCGCGCGCGTCTCCGG